>DASTYT010000036.1 GCA_035764725.1 Candidatus Methylomirabilota bacterium
CCCCTCGCCCAGGTCGTGAACTGGATCGGCCTCGCCGACTCGAAGTGGGCGCTGGTCCTCACGTACCCGACCTTCCTCGTGCCGTTCTGCACCTGGCTCCTCATCGGCTATTTCCGCACGGTGCCGAAGGAGATCGAGGAGTGCGCGATGGTGGACGGCGCGACCCGCGTGCAGGCGCTGTGGAGCATCGTGCTGCCCATCGCGGTGCCCGGGCTCATCTGCGCCGCGCTCTTCGCCTTCACGCTGTCGTGGAACGAGTTCATCTACGCCCTGACCTTCACCTCGTCGTCCGATCAGATCACCGCGAGCGTGGGGGTCACCACCGAGCTGATCCGGGGCGACATCTACTTCTGGGGCTCGCTCATGGCTGGCGCGGTGCTGGGCTCGGTGCCTATCGTCATCCTCTACGTGTTCTTCCTCGACTACTACGTCTCCGGCCTGACCCAGGGCGCGATCAAGTAGCGGTGGTGCTATGGCCGACACGCCGGTGGCGGCGGCCCCGTATCCGAGAGAGCTCGAGCGCATGGTGCGGCTCGCCAACGACACGCTCGTGCGGCTCCGCCCCATCCGCCCCGACGACGCGCCTCGCCTGATCGCCGCCTACGGGCGCCTCAGCCAGCTATCGGTCTATCACCGCTTCTTCACCGTGATGAAGCGCCTGCCCCCGGACTGGGCCCAGGTCTTCGCCACCGTGGACTTCCGGCATCGTCTCGCCATCGTCGCGGAGCGCGACACCCCGACGGGGTCGGAGATCATCGGCGTCGGGCGCTACGAGCCGAGCGACGGCGAGGACGCCGTGGAGGTCGCCTTCGTGGTTGAGGACGGCTGGCAGGGGTTCGGGCTCGGCCCCATCCTCCTCGACGCCGTGCTCCGCGCCGGCGAGGCGCGCGGCATCCAGCGGTTCCGCGCGTACGTGCTGGCGGACAACTCCCGCATGCTGAAGCTGCTCGACCGCCACACCGACGTGGTCGAGCGGCGGCTCGAGGATGGGGTGGTGTCCCTCCTCTTCCGGGCGCGACCGGTTACAGCAGCTTCTCCATGATCAGCGTGTCCACCCAGCGGCCGTCGAGCCGGCCCATCTCGCGGAAGACGCCGACCTTCGTGAAGCCCATGCGCTCATAGAGCGCCACGCCGGACTCGTTGAAGGGGAAGGTCGACAGTATCATCTTGTGATAGTCGAGCGCCCGCGCCTGCTCGATGAGGTGGGCGAGCAGCTGCCGACCCACCCCGCGCCCGCGCCAGCCCCGCTCGACGTAGACGGAGAAGTCGGCGACGTAGCGGTACGCCTCGCGGGGGTTGTAGACGTTCAGGCTGCCCCAACCGACGACGACCGCCGGCCCCTCGGCGCCGGGAGGCGCCTCCGCGACGAACACCGGATGGCGCGGTCCCCGCGCGGCCAGCCACTGGCCCCGCTCCGCAGGCGTCCGCAACTCGGTCTCGAGCGTCGCGATCCGGTCCTCGATGCCCTGGTTGTAGATGAGGCAGATGGCGGCCGCGTCGCTCGCGGTCGCGGCGCGGATCGCGAATTCGCTCATGCCCCGAGGGCACCTCCCGTTTGGGTATAATGCGCCTCGTGTTCGACAGCAAGCCTTTCTTCCCCTTGCCGCGGGAGCCCAGATGAAGCCGCTCATCGTCGTCGGTGGAGGCCTGCACCCCGAGGGACTGCGCCTCATGGAGAAGGAGGCGCGCGTCGCCGTCGTCTCCGATTCGCTCAGCGAGGCGGGCATGATCGCGGAGGCCAAGGAGGCGGCGGGCATCCTGTTCCGCTCGAAGCCCCTCTGCTCGCGCGCGCTGATGTCCGCGTTGCCGAAGCTCAAGGTGATCGGCCGGCACGGCGTCGGCCTCGACATCGTGGACTTGCCCGCCGCCACCGAGCTCGGCATCCCGGTCGTGCATGCGCCGGGCTCGAACTCCAACTCCGTCGCCGAGCACGCGATCCTGCTCATGCTCGCCTGCGCGAAGCAGGCGGTGGTCGTGGACCAGCGCACGCGGAAGGCGGAGTGGGGCAAGAGCCGGTGGGAGTCGCTGCTCGAGATGAACGGCAAGACCCTCGGCATCATCGGGGTGGGGAACATCGGCCGCCGGGTGGCGAAGACCGCCGGGGCGCTCGGCATGCGGGTGATCGGCTACGACAAGTACGTCGCCGCCGACGAGCTGCGCAACCGCGGGGTGGAGCCCATGCCGGACATGGCGTCGGTGCTCCGGCAGGCCGACGTGGTGACCTGCCATACGCCGCACACCAAGGACACGCACCACATGATCGACGCCGCCGCGGTGGCCCAGATGAAGGACGGCGTCATCTTCATCAATACGTCTCGCGGCAAGACCCAGGACGAGTCGGCGCTCCTCGCCGGGCTCGAGAGCGGCAAGATCCGCGCGGCCGGGCTCGACGTGTTCGAGGAGGAGCCGGTGTCCTCCGACAACCGGCTGCTCCAGCTCGAGAACGTGATCGTGTCGCCGCACATCGCCGGGGTGACCCGCGAGACCATGAAGGGCATGGCCGTGCAGGTGACGGAGGAGATGCTGCGGGTGCTGCGGGGCGAGCGGCCCCGCGTGCTCGGCAACCCCGATCTCTGGCCCCGGCTCGGCCACCTGAAGTAGGAGAGACCCATGCCGATCGACGCGCGTCATCCGAAGGAGATCCGGGCGGACATCCGCCGCGGCGTCCTCAGCGGGGTCACCGCCGGGCTCGCACCCGGCTTCGTGCAGGCCAACCTCGCCATCCTGCCCCGCGACGCCGCCTACGACTTCCTCCTGTTCTGCCAGCGCAACCCGCGGCCATGTCCGCTCATCGAGGTCACCGACGTCGGCTCGCCCGAGCCCAAGGGCGTGGCGCCGGAGGCGGACCTTCGCACCGATCTCCCACGCTACCGCATCTACAAGGACGGCGTGATGGCCGACGAGGTGACGGACATCACGCCGTTTTGGCGGGACGACCTCGTCGCGTTCCTGCTCGGCTGCTCCTTCACGTTCGAGTGGGCGCTGCTGGACGCGGGCATCCCGCTCCGGCACATCGACCAGGGCAAGAACGTGGCGATGTGGAAGACGTCGGTGGCGTGCCGGCCGGCCGGGCGCTTCCACGGCCCCATGGTGGTGTCGATGCGCCCGATCCCGCAGTCGATGGTGTCGAAGGCGGTGACGGCGTCCGCGCGCTATCCCAATGCCCACGGCGCGCCGGTCCAGATTGGAGATCCCGGGGCCATCGGAATCAAGGACGTGACCAAGCCCGACTGGGGTGACTTCGTGGGGATTCAGCCGGGCGAGGTGCCCGTGTTCTGGGCCTGCGGCGTCACGCCGCAGGCGGTGGCGCTGGCTTCGCGGCCCGAGTTC
Source organism: Candidatus Methylomirabilota bacterium (assembly GCA_035764725.1). Classification (NCBI taxonomy): domain Bacteria; phylum Methylomirabilota (SeqCode); species Candidatus Methylomirabilota bacterium. The sequence continues at coordinate 3,331 of DASTYT010000036.1, forward strand.
ATGATCACGCACAGCCCGGGCCACATGTTCATCACCGATCTGCCGAACCATGCCCTCGCGGCCCTCTAGACTCCTCACCCCCATCCCTCTCCTCCTCGGAGGGAAGACCGTAGGCTGAGGGGTGATCTATCCCACGCCGCGCTTTCTGCCGTGCGGCGACCTCGCCCTCTCGGTGGAGCTGGCCGACGAGATCAGCCGCGAGGCCAACGCGCGTGTTCTCGCCCTCGAGTACCTGATCCGGGAGCGGCGCGTGGCCGGCATCACGGAGACGCTGCCGACGTACCGGTCGCTCCTCGTCTACTACGAGCCGGCGCAAGTCAATTTCGACGCGCTCACCGCGACGCTCCGCGCCCTCACCCCGGAGGCGCGCCCCGAGGTGTTGCCGCCCGCCCGCCACGTGGAGCTCCCGTGCTGCTACGGCGGTGAGCTGGGCTTCGAGCTGGAGGCCGCGGCCACCAAGCTGGGCCTGGCCCCCGAGGAGCTGGCGCGCCTGCACGCCGGCGCCGACTACCACGTCTACTTCGTGGGCTTCACGCCGGGCCTGCCGTACATGACGGGCATGCCCGAGCGGCTCAACATCCCGCGGCTGGTCAATCCGCGTACTAAGACTCCCGCGGGCAGCGTGTCCATCGGCGGCATCCAGTGCTGCATCTATTCCGTCGAGAGCCCGGGCGGCTTCTGGGTGCTGGGCCGGACGCCGGCGCGGCTCTACGATCCCGCCGCGGCCGAGCCCAGCCTGCTCCGCGCGGGCGACACCGTGCGCTTCCGCCCCATCGAGCGCGCCGAATTCGATTCCATCGCGGTCGAGGTGGCGGGGGGCCGCTGGCGCCCGCGTATCACGGCATGAATCTCCTCGTCCAGGACGCGGGCCCGCTCACCACCGTGCAGGATCTCGGCCGCATGGGCCAGCTCCGGGTGGGCCTGCCGCGCTCGGGCCCGATGGATCGTGAGGCCTTCGTGCTCGCGAATCGACTGGTTGGAAACGGCGACAATTCGGCCGGGCTCGAGTGCACGCTGATGGGGCCGCGCCTCGAGTTCGCGGCCGCGCGCTGGGTGGCGGTGACGGGGGCGGAGGTGTTCGTTGCGCTCGACGGCGAGGAGATGCCGCGCTGGGAGAGCTTCCGGGTGCCGGCGGGTGGGGTGTTGCGCATCGGCGCCGCACGAACGGGCGTCCGCGCCTATCTGGCCATTGCGGGGGGCATCACCACGCCGCTGGTGCTGGGCTCGCGCGCCACCTATGTCCGCGGCGGCCTGGGCGGGCTCCAGGGCCGTCCCCTCCGTAAGAATGACACGCTGCCGCTCGGCCCCGCGCCGGCGGGGGGGACGGCGCGCCGTGTGCGCGCGGAGATGGTGCCCACCCATGGCGACGAGCCACGCATTGACACCATTCTCGGCCCCCAGGACGATCGCTTCACCGCCGCCGGGATCGCGGCGCTCTTCGGCGGTCCCTATGAGATGCTGCCTCAATCGGACCGGATGGGCGCACGCTTCAAGGGCGCGCGCATCGAGCACACGCGGGGGCACGACATCATCTCCGACGGCATCGCGCTAGGAGCGATCCAGGTGATCGGAGACGGGCAGCCGATCGTGCTCCTCGTCGATCGACAAACCGCCGGCGGCTACACGAAGATCGGCGCGGTATGCTCGTACGAGATCGGGCGCGTCGGGCAGCTCAAGCCCGGCCAGCGGCTCCGGTTCCGGCAGGTCACGGTGGCGGCGGCGCATGCCGAGCTCGCCGCCCGGCGCGCCGTCCTCGAGACGGCCATCGCGTAACGCAGGCGCAGGAGAAGGAGAGAGAGCCATGACACTGGAGCACGCCGTTCGTGACTATCAGGCCAAGACCCCCCGCTCGCGCCAGCTCTTCGAGGACGCGCTGCGCGTGATGCCGGGCGGCAACAGCCGCACCACGACCTTTTTCGATCCATACCCGTTCTACATCACGCGGGGATCGGGCGCGCGCATCTGGGACGCCGACGGCAACGAGCGCCTCGACTTCAACGGCAACTACACGAGCCTCATCCTGGGCCACGCCAATCCCGCGGTGGTCAAGGCCATCCAGGACGCCGCGGTCAACGGGATGTCCTTTCCCGGGCCCAGCGAGCACGAGATACGGCTCGCGGACATCCTCACCAAGCGAATTCCCACCATGGAGGTCGTGCGCTTCGCGAACTCGGGCACCGAGGCCACCATGCACGCGATCCGCGTCGCGCGGGCGTTCACCGGACGGTCCAAGATCGCGAAGTTCGAGGGCGCCTACCACGGCACCCACGACTGGGTGCTGGTGAGCGTGGCCACGCCGGAGGGCGAGGGCGGCTCCCGCAAGCGGCCCAAGGCGGTCGCGTGGTCGGCGGGCGTCCCCGGCGCGGTGCTCAAGCACGTGGTGGTGCTGCCGTGGAACGATCTCGAGGCGTGCGTGAGGATTCTCGAGAAGGAGGCGCGCGACCTCGCGGCCCTGATCATCGATCCCCTGCTTGCCAACGCCGGCATGATCCCCGTGCGCGAGGGCTTCCTCGAGGGGCTGCGTGAGGCGACGGCGCGCCTGGGCATCCTCCTCGTCTTCGATGAGGTGATCTCGTTCCGCGTCGCCCCCGGCGGCGCGCAGGCGCGCTTCGGCATTCGCCCCGACCTCACCACGCTGGGCAAGATCATCGGCGGCGGCCTCGCCGTCGGCGCGTTCGGCGGCCGGGCCGAGGTGATGAACTTCTACGACCCGCGCGGCGGGAAGGGTCGCATCAACCACGGCGGCACCTTCAACGCGAACCCGCTCACCATGGCGGGCGGCGTGGCCACCATGGAGCAGCTCACGCCCGAGGCCTATGCGCGTCTTGACAACCTTGGCGACCGGCTCCGCGAGGGTGTGGGCCGCGTGCTGCGCAAGCAGAAGTATCCCGGCCAGATCACGGGGACGGGCTCGCTCTTCTGGCTGCACCACACGAAGAAGCGCCTCACCGACTATCGCTCGCAGCGGCCGGAGGATCCCAAGGCCCCGGTGGCGACGTTCATGGCGCTGATCAACGAGGGGTTCCTCATCTCGCAGCGCGGTCTCGGGGCCTGCTCGGTGGCGATGACGGACGCCGACGTGGACCGCTTCGTCGAGGCGGTGGGGCGCGTGCTCGCGGCGCGCGCGTCGTGACGGCGGCGGGGCCCGGGCGTCGGCGCATCGCTGGCGGCCGAGCGAGCACGCGGGGGTCGAGGTGGCAGGACTGCGCCGTGGCGAGGGGGACGGCGGCGCCGCGCTCGTGAAGGTGGCGGGGGGCGCGCGCTTCCCGCTTCACGATCACCCGGGCGGGGAAGAGGTCTACGTCGTGTCGGGGCGGGCGCGGATCGGCCATCTCGAGGTCGCGGCCGGGGATTATCTCTGGACGCCGCCCGGGGGCGTCCACGACCTCGAGGCGCGGGACGAGACGGTGATCTTCGTCACGACGCCCGGCGGGATCCGTCTCCTCGAGTAGTGGGCCTCAGGCGCCCGCGCGCTCCAGCCCGCCGATCGCCTCGTCGTCGAGCCGGATGCGCGTGGCATCGGCCAGCTCCTTCATCTGCGCCACCGACGTGGCGCTGGCGATGGGGGCAGTGATGCTGGGGCGCGCGAGGAGCCACGCCACCGCGACCTGTCCCGGCGTGACGCCGAGCCGCTTCGCCTCGCCCTCCACCGCGTCCAGCACCGCCCAACCCCGGTCGTTCATGTAGCGCTTGCTGATGCCCGCGGCCCGCGGGGTGCTCGGCAGCGCCTGCCCGCGGTGATACTTGCCGGTGAGGAAGCCCGCGGCCAGCGAGAAGTAGGGAATGACGGCGATACCGCGCTGCCGGCAGAGAGGCTCCAGCTCCGCCTCGTAGTCGGCGCGGTCGACCAGGTTGTAGCAGGGCTGAAGCGTCGCGTACGCGGCCAGACCGCGCTTGGCGCTCACCTCGAGGGCCTCGGCGAAGCGCTTGGCGCCGTAGTTGGACGCGCCGATGGCGCGGACCTTCCCCGACTTCACGAGCCCGTCGAACGCACGGAGCGTCTCGTCCAGCGGCGTGTCCGCGTCGTCGATGTGGGCCTGGTAGAGGTCGATGTAGTCGGTCCCGAGCCGCCGGAGGGAGTCCTCGACCGCCTTGGCGAACCGCGCAGGCGCGAGGCCCTTGTCGCCGGGGCCGTCGCCCATGGGGTTGCCGAGCTTGGTGGCGACGATGACGCGCGTCCGGTTCCCGCGCGCCTTCATCCAGCGCCCCAGGACGGTCTCGGACTCCCCGCCCGTGTGGCCCGGCGCCCAGCGAGAGTACACGTCCGCGGTGTCGACGAAGTCACCGCCCGCCGCCGCGAACGCGTCGAGCACCGCGAACGAGGTGGGCTCGTCGCAGGTCCAGCCGAGGACGTTGCCGCCGAAGCAGATCGAGGACACTTCCATGCCGGTCGAGCCGAGCCGTCGCTTGTCCATGGCGCGATTCTGCCATAAGATGAGGCCGATTTCCGATGACCGCCCACGAATCCGGTCCGCTCAAGCGCACGCCGCTCTACGACGTCCACGTCAAGGCCGGCGCGAAGATGGTCCCCTTCGGCGGGTGGAACATGCCGGTGCAGTACGCGGGCATCGTCGAGGAGCATCGCACCGTCCGCACCGCCGTCGGCCTCTTCGACATCAGCCACATGGGCGAGTTCGAGGTCGAGGGACCGAGCGCGCTCACCGCCGTGCAGCGCCTGTGCACCAATGACGCGGGCCCGCTCACGCGCGGGCAGGTGCAATACTCCGTGCTCTGCTATCCCGAGGGCGGAGTCGTGGACGACCTCACGCTCTACCGGTTCGACGACGCGCGCTTCATGCTCACCGTCAACGCGTCGAACATCGACAAGGACTGGGACTGGGTCACCGCGCAAGGCGGGGGCGGGACGTGGCGGAACATGAGCGCGGACACCGCACTGCTCGCGGTGCAGGGCCCTCGGGCGGAGGCGCTGGTGCAGCGGCTCGCCGATGTCGACGCGGTGGGCCTGCGCTACTACCACTTCGCGAAGGGGAAGGTGGCTGGCGTGCCCGCCATCGTCTCGCGCACCGGTTATACCGGCGAGGACGGCTTCGAGCTCTACATCCCGGCGGGCGAGGCGGAGCGGCTCTGGTACGCGCTGATGGAAGCCGGCCGGGCCGACGGGATCCAGCCCATCGGCCTCGGCGCGCGCGACACCCTGCGCCTGGAGATGAAGTTCGCGCTCTACGGCAACGACATCGACCAGACGACGAACCCGCTGGAGGCGGGATTGGGCTGGGTGGTGAAGCCCGCCAAGGGCGACTTCATCGGCCGGAGCGCCATTGAGGCGATGCGCGCGAAGGGGGTGCCGCGCAAGCTGGTGGGCTTCGAGATGGTCGAGCGCCAGGTGCCGCGACACGGCTATCGCCTCCTCGTCGGCGGTGAGCCGGTGGGCATGGTGACGTCGGGATCCTTCTCGCCGAGTCTCGAGCGCGGCATCGGCATGGGCTACGTGCGCGCGGATCTCTCTGCCGTCGGGACGGAGCTGGACGTGGAGATTCGCGGCGCCGCACAGCGTGCCCGCGTCGTGCGCACCCCGTTCTATCCCTCCAAAGCCAAGAAGTCGTAGGAGGCACGATGTCCAACGTTCCCGGGGACCTCAAGTACACCAAGGAGCACGAGTGGGCCAAGATCGAGGGTGATCGCGCCCGCATCGGCATCACCGCGTTCGCCCAGGAGCAGCTCGGTGACGTGGTGTTCGTCGAGCTTCCCAAGGTCGGCGCCAAGGTGTCCGGCATGAAGACCTTCGGCGTCGTGGAATCCGTGAAAGCCGTCTCCGATCTCTACGCACCCTTGAGCGGCGAGGTGGTCGAGGTCAACGGTCAGCTGCCCAAGAAGCCGGAGACGGTGAACAGCGATCCCTACGGAGCGGGCTGGATGATCGTGATCAAGATGTCGACGCCCGCGGAGGCGAACGCCCTCCTCACCGCCGCGCAGTACGAGCTGCTCATCGCCGGCGCCGGGCACTGAGCGGAGCCGCTATGCGCTACATCTCCAACACGCCCGCGCAGCAGAAGGAGATGCTGGCGCGGATCGGCGCCGCCAGCGTCGAGGCGCTCCTCGCCAACGTCCCCGCCAAGGCCCGCCTCTCCCGGCCCCTCGCCCTCCCCGCCGCGCTGGCCGAGGGTGATCTCGTCCGTCACCTGCGGCAGATGGCCGCGCGGAACGCGTCCGCCGACGACTTCGCGTGCTTCCTGGGCGCCGGCTCGTACGACCACGGGATCCCGAGCCCGATCAACCACCTCATCTCCAGAGGCGAGTTCTTCACCGCGTACACGCCCTATCAGCCGGAGGCGAGCCAGGGGACGCTGCGCAGCATCTTCGAGTACCAGACGATGATGGCGGAGCTGACCGGGATGGACGTGGCCAACGCGTCCATCTACGACGGCGCCTCGTCGCTCGCCGAGGGCGTCCTCATGGCGCATGCGGTTACGGGCCGCGTCGAGACCGCGTGGAGCCGCGGCGTGAATCCCCTCTATCAGCAGGTGGTCGAGACCTATTGCGAGGGCCCCGACTTCCGCCTGAAGTCGGTGCGGCTCGGGGACGGAGTCACCGACCTGGACGGCCTCCGCAAGGCGGTGACCGAGCGGACGGCGGCGGTCGTGGTGCAGTACCCGAACTTCTTCGGCTGCCTCGAGGATCTGCGCGCGGCGGCGGAGATCGCCCACGCCAAGGGCGCGCTGCTCGTGGTGGCCGCTGATCCCGTCAATCTCGGCTTCCTCACGCCGCCCGGGGCGCTCGGCGCCGACATCGTGGTCGGTGAGGGCCAGGGGCTCGGCGTGCCGATGAGCTTCGGCGGTCCCAACCTCGGCGTGTTCGCCGCGCGCGCCGATCTGGTGCGGCGCATGCCCGGGCGCCTGGTCGGCGCCACCGTGGACAAGGACGGCCAGCGCGGTTTCGTGCTCACCCTCCAGACCCGCGAGCAGCACATCCGCCGCGAGAAGGCCACGTCGAACATCTGCACCAATGTCGCCCTCTGCGCACTGATGGCGACCATCTACGTGTCCATCCTGGGGAAGGTAGGTCTGCGCAAGGTCGGGGAGCTCGCCACCGCCAAGGCGCACTACGCGGCCGAGCGCTTCGCGGCGGTGCCGGGGGTGCGCCTCCGGTTCACCGCCCCGTTCTTCAAAGAGTTCGCGCTCACGCTGCCGAAGGCCCCCGACCGCGTAGTCAAACGCCTCCTGAAGGACCGCATTCTCGCCGGGGTGCCGCTCAAGACCTTCGATCGCGCGGAGAAGAGCACGCTGCTCGTCGCAGTCACCGAGCGCCGGACCAAGGACGAGATCGACGCCTACGCCGCGGCCCTCGCCGCCGCGGTGGCGTGAGGCCGGCCATGGAAGCCCGCGCGCCCTACGACCGGCTGATCTTCGAGCTCTCCTCGCCGGGCCGCTTCGCCTACTCGCTGCCCACCCTGGACGTGCCGTCCGCCGATCCCGCGACGCTGGTGCCCGCCCAGTTCGTACGGAGCACGCCCCCCGAGCTCCCCGAGGTGTCGGAGGTGGACGTGATCCGCCACTACTCGCGTCTCAGTCAGATGAACTACGGGGTCGACACGCACTTCTACCCGCTGGGCTCGTGCACCATGAAGTACAACCCCAAGATCAACGAGGACATGGCTCGGCTGCCCGGCTTCCTGCGCCTGCATCCACACACGCCGGCCGCCTCGAGCCAGGGGGCGCTCCAGCTCATGTGGGAGCTGGCGCGGGACCTCGCCGAGATCTCGGGCATGGATCACGTGTCGCTGCAGCCGGCGGCGGGCGCTCAGGGCGAATTCGCCGGCGTGCTGATGATCCGCGCGTATCACCTGTCCCGGGGCGAGCGCCGCCACAAGGTGCTGATTCCAGACTCGGCGCACGGCACCAATCCCGCGACCACCGCGCTGGCCGGCTTCCAGGTCGTGCAGCTCAAGTCCGACGACGCGGGCGAGGTGGACCTCGCCGACCTCGAGCGGCATCTCGATGAGGACGTGGCCGCGTTCATGATCACTCAGCCCAACACGCTGGGACTCTTCGAGTCGAAGATCCACCAGATCACCGAGATGTGTCATGCCAAGGGCGTGCAGGTCTACATGGACGGCGCCAACTTCAATGCCATCCTCGGCATCACGCGCCCGGGCGATCTCGGCTTCGACGTGTGCCACTTCAACCTGCACAAGACCTTCACCACGCCGCACGGCGGCGGCGGGCCGGGGGCGGGTCCGGCGGGGATCAAGGCGCACCTGGCGCCGTTTCTGCCCACGCCGGTGGTGGTGAAGGACGACGAGGGCCAGTTCGCGCTCGACTGGAACCGGCCGCAGTCCGTGGGCAAGCTCCAGGCGTTCTGGGGCAACTTCGGCATGCTCGTCCGCGCCTACACCTACATCCGCACCATGGGGCCGGACGGGCTGCGCGCCGTCTCCGAGAACGCGGTGCTCAACGCCAACTACATCCTGAAGCGCCTCGAAGGCGACTACGACCGCGCCACCGCCGGGGCATGCATGCACGAGTGCGTGGTCTCCGCGCGCCGGCAGAAGAAGCTGGGCGTGTCGGCCACCGACATTGCCAAGCGGCTGCTGGATCTCGGGTTCTACGCCCCGACCACCTACTTCCCCTTGATCGTGGACGAGGCGCTCATGATCGAGCCCACCGAGACGGAGTCCAAGGAGACGCTGGATCAGTTCTGCGACGCGATGATCCAGATCGCACGGGAGGCCGAGACGGATCCGAGCCCGATCCACGAGGCGCCGGTGACCACGCCGGTGCGCCGCCTCGACCAGACGCTCGCCGCGCGTCAGCCCGTCCTGAAGTGGACCAGCCCCTCCCCCTGACCCCCTCCCGCGAAGGGGAGAGGGCCAGGTGGCGGCTGCTCGTCACCGCGCCGCTCGACGGCGCGGCCAACATGGCCCTCGACGAGACGTTGCTGCTTGCGCGTCTGTCCGGCGCGGCGCCCCCCACCCTCCGCTTCTTCGCCTGGGATCCTCCCACGCTGTCGCTCGGCTACGGGCAGCGCCTCGACGAGCGCGTGGACCTCGGCGCCGCGGCGGCCATGGGGCTCGGGGTGGTGCGGCGTCCCACCGGTGGCAGCGCCATCCTCCACGAGGGTCCGGACCTCGAGCTGACCTACAGCGTCACGGCCGCCGCGGGCGACTTCGAAGGCGCCGACGACCTGCTCGCGACCTATCAGTGGATTGGCCGGGCGCTCGAGGCCGGGCTCAACGCCCTCGGCGCTGCGGTGGCCATGGTCTCCGTGCAGCCGTCCGACCCGCGCAGCATGCCGGCGTTCTGCTTCGCGCGCACCGGCTCGTACGAGCTGGAAGCGGGCGGGCTCAAAGTCGTCGGCAGCGCGCAGCGCCGCCAGGGCGCGGGCTTTCTCCAGCACGGCGCGGTCATGCTCGGCGCCGATCCGGCACGGCTCGCGCGCGTGTTCCCCGGCAGCGGCGACCCGCTCGCCGGCATGACGACCCTCGAGGCCGTGCTCGGCTGCCGCCCGAGCTTCGACGAGACGCAGGCGAGCCTGGCCGAGGGCTTCCGCCGCGTGCACGGCATCGCGCTCACGCCGGGTGGGCTCACCGAGGCGGAGACGGCCGACATGGCGGCGCTGGTCCGAGACAAATACGGCGCCGAGGAGTGGACGCGGGCCGGCCGCGTCGTCGTGCATGCCCCGCGGCCCGAGGTGAGGGGAGCCACCCGGTGACCGACGCGCCCCGCGAGTATCCCGACGCGCCGCGCGCGGGCGTGGGCGCAGTGGTGCTCGAGGGTGACTGCGTGCTGCTCGTCCAGCGTGGCCGCCCACCGTCCCAGGGCAAGTGGAGCCTGCCCGGCGGGCTCGTGCACCTGGGCGAACGGCTCGAGGACGCGGTGCGCCGCGAGGTCGAGGAGGAGTGCGGCCTCGCCGTCCGCGTCCTGGACGTCTGCGGCGTCATCGACCGGATCGTCCGGGATCCCGCGCCGGGCGACGGCGGCGGCCGCGTCCGGTACCACTGGGTCATCGTGGACTACCTGGCCGCGCCCGAGGGCGGCGTGCTCCAGGCGGCGAGCGACGCCGCCGAAGCGCGCTGGGTGCGTCTGGATGATCTCTCGCGCTACGACACCACCGACGGCTTGGCCGACATGATTCACCGCGCCGCCGCCATGAGAAGGAGGTCTGCCCGATGAAAGTGTCCCTCGAGAGCCGACGCCCCGCCCAGAGCCGTGCCGATGTGGTCGTGCTCGGTCGCCACACCGACGGCGCGCCCGGCGAGGTCGCCGACGTCGATCAGCGGCTGGGCGGGCTCCTCTCCCGGGTCCTCGCCGCCGAGAAGTTCGAGGGCAAGCCGGGCCAGATCTCGTATTTCTTCACCAACGGCAAGCTGCCCGCCGCCCGCGTCATGGTGGTGGGGTTGGGGGCGCGGGCGAGCGCGGACGCGGAGACGGTACGGCGCGCCGCCTCGGCGACGGCGCGGCGCGCCCGTGACCTCGGGGCGAGCTCGGTGGCCATGTACTTGCCCGCTGCGGGCATCAGCGTGCGGGCGCGCGCCCAGGCCATCGTCGAGGGCGCGCGGCTCGGGACCTACCGCTTCGACAAGTACCTCAAGGAGAAGAACGGCAAAGTGCT
>DASTYT010000037.1 GCA_035764725.1 Candidatus Methylomirabilota bacterium
GCCGACGACCCTCGTGCGCTGTCCCGACGGCATCGATGGGCAGTGCTTCTACCAGCGTCACGCCGGGCCGGGCGCGGCCGGCGGCGCGCTCCGGCGGGTAAAGATCGGCGGCCAGAAGGCGGACGGGCTCGTGGTGGACTCCGTCGCTGGGCTGATCAGCACCGTGCAGCTCGGCATTCTCGAGATTCACACGTGGAACGCGACCATCGACGATCTCGAGCGGCCCGACCGCATCGTGCTCGATCTCGATCCGGGCCCCGGCGTGCCGTGGGCCCGCGTGGTCGAAGCCGCGCGCCTCATCCACCGGATGCTCGAGCGCGTGGGCCTCGAGAGCTTCGTCAAGACCAGCGGCGGCAAGGGGCTCCACGTCGTAGCACCGCTGACGCCGCGCGCGAGCTGGGACGAGACGGGCGCCTTCACGCGGGCCGTCGCGGAGACCTTGGCCCGCCGTCAGCCCGAACGCTTCACGGCCACGATGACGAAGACGGCGCGGCCCGGAAAGATCTACGTGGACTATCTCCGCAACCGGCGCGCCGCCAGTACCGTGGCGGTGTTCTCGACGCGCGCCCGCCCGGGCGCGCCCGTCTCGATGCCGCTCGCATGGGACGAGCTCTCGCCCCGCGTGACCGCGGACCGCTTCACGGTCGCGACCGTCCCCGCGAAGCTTGCCGCGCGCCGCGTGGATCCGTGGGGTAGCTACCCAAAGGTTCGGCAGCGCCTGCCCAAGGGCTCGCTCGAGGGCGCCGGCTCCGACTGAGCCGTCGAGCGCGCACGCCCGCCTTTTTACACGGTCTCGGTAGGTAGGACTTACCGGTCGGTAAAAAGTTTCACGGGGCCCTCCCTTTGAGAGGCCTTCTTTGCGCTGAAAATGCGTTCTTTTCAGGCTTTCCCCGCGCTGGACGCATGCGAGGCAGGGCATGTCGCTTGCAGCCGGGAAGCCCATCATGACACAGCGTTACATCGTCACCTCGAGCCACCCGGATTACGACATCGTGGTCACCACCGAGCAGCGGGCCAGCGGAGCTTGGGCGGTCGTCGCCAATGTCGTGCACGCCACGCCGACCGGCCTCAGCACCATGCCGGTCCCCGTTCCCTCGTCAGACTTCTCCACGGAGTCCGACGCGCGGGAGACCGGCGTGCGTGCGGCTCAGGCATGGATCGGTGACAACGCGCCGGAGGACACCCTGCCGGAGGATGAGGTAGGCGCTACGCGTTGAGCGCGCCTGACGGCTCGAGCGGCAGTGACGCCGCAGAAGCCCCCGGGTCACGCGAGCGAGCGACGGCGTTGCCGCGGCGCGGAAGTCTGCTCGAGCGCCGGTTCTCCGTACGCGCGCACCTGATCGTCCTCGTCCTCGCCGCCGTGCTTCCGATGGTGGTCTTCACCGCCTGGCTGGCCATGAGCCTGTCCGGTGAGCGTCGGATCACGGTGGAGCGAGAGACGGCCGACAGCGCGCGGGCCGTCGCCAACAACATCGACCGCGAGCTGTCCGCGGTGGTCGGCACGCTCAACATCTTGAGCATGTCGCGCAATCTCCAGGCCGGTGACCTCGCGCGCTTCCGGGACGACGCCGAGCGGCGCGTCACCACGCAGAGCCAGTGGATCGCGGTGGTCCTGAGCGACCCCAGCGGACGCGAGCTCATGAACACACGGCGGCCCTTCGCCACCGACGCCGAGCCCGTGATCGAGGGCGATCGGGAGAGCCTGACCCGCGCCATGACGACCGGACTGCCCGCGGTGGGCGCGCTGCAGCCGGGGCCGAGCGCCGCCGATGCCTACTTCGCCGTGCGCGTCCCCGTGTACCAGGACGTGCGGCTGGTCTACGTGCTCAGCGCCATGATCTCGGCCGGCAACATTCGCGACATCCTCATCGAGCAGAAGCTCTCCGGCGACCGCTTCGGCGTAGTCGTCGACTCCCACGGGCGCATCCTCGCCCACTCCGAGGCCCATGCCGAGTTCGTCGGCAAGAGCTCGCCGTACCCGGTGTCCACGCCGGCCAGCCCGCTGCACGTCTGGACAGGCGGCGTCGACTCACGGGGGCGGGTGTACTACACTCAGGCGCGATCGAACGTGAGCGGATGGACCGCGGTGGCGGTCGTGCCGGCCCTCGTCGTGGACCAGCCGTTCTGGCGCTCGGTCCGCGCGGTGACCACCGGCGGGCTGGGCTTCCTGCTACTCGGCATCCTCGCCGCGACATTCCTCGGGCACCGCATCACCGGACCCATTCGCGTGCTCGCCGGATCGGCCTACGACCTATGCTCCGGGCGGCTCACCCGCCGCCCCCGCTCCCCGGTGGCGGAGGTGGACGCGATGTCGGACGCGCTCCTCCACGCGGGGCTCCAGCGGGCCGACGCCGACCGCAACCTCCGCGACCGCGAGGAGCGCCTCTCCGCGATGGTGAACCAGGCGACCGCGGGGATTGTCCAGTCCGATCTGCGGGGGCGCCTCACGTTCGTCAACGACCGCTTCTGCGAGCTCGTGCAGCGCCCGCGTGATGAGGTCCTGCACCGGCGGATCGAGGACATCGTGCACTCGGACGACCTGCGGGCGTTCCGCGACATCCTCAAGGACCTCCAGGCGACCGGGCGCTCGCGGACCTTCGACACGCGGTTCGTCCAGCCCGGTGGGCGCGTGGTGTGGGCGAACGTGTCGATCTCGCGCATCCGGGAGCTGGGGCAGCCCGGCTCGGCGCTCGCGGTGGTGACCGAGATCACCGACCGCAAAGCGGTCGAAGCGGAGCGCGCGGCCCTCCTCGCCCGGGAGCGGTTGGCGCGCGCGGAGGCCGAGAAGGCCAATCTGGCGAAGGATCAGTTCCTCGCGACGCTCTCACACGAGCTGCGCACGCCGCTGAACGCGCTGCGCCTCTGGGCGGGCGTGCTGCGCCAGCAGCCCCTCGATGCCGCCACGCTCGCCAAGGCCGTCGACACCATCGATCGCAACGCCGCGCTGCAGGCTCAGCTGATCGACGATCTCCTGGACATCTCGCGCATCGCGTCGGGCAAGCTGCGGCTCGAGATGCGGCCGCTCGATCTTCGTTCGGTGATCGAGTCGGCGGTGGAGACGGTCCGGGCGGCGGCCGAGGACAAGGGGCTGACGATCGCGCGCGCGCTCGACCCGGACGCGGGGCTCATCATGGGCGACGCCACCCGGCTCCAGCAGGTGCTGTGGAACCTGCTCACGAACGCGGTGAAGTTCACGCCGCGCGGCGGCCGCGTCGAGGTGCTGCTCGGGCGCCGCGTAGGCCACGCCGAGCTTTGCGTGCGGGACACCGGCCAGGGCATCGCCCCCGACCTCCTGCCGCGTATTTTCGATCGCTTCCGGCAGGGCGACAGCAGCACCACCCGCGTGCAGGGCGGGCTCGGCCTGGGCCTCGCGATCGCCCGGCAGCTCGTGGAGCTGCACGGCGGCGGCATCAAGGCGGAGAGCCCGGGTGAAGGGCAGGGCGCCACGATGACGGTAATCCTGCCGCTCGCCCACCGATCGGATGGTCAGCCCGCCGGGCCGAGCGCGCGGCACGAGCCCTCCGAGCTGACGTCGATTCTCGCCGGCGTCCGCGTGCTGTTCGTCGATGACGACGGCGACGCGCGCGAGGCCTGCGCGATGAGCCTCGGGTGGGCCGGCGCGAAGGTGGCCACGGCGGCCTCGGTGCCCGAGGCCATGCATGCGCTCGAGCACGAGTGGCCCGACGTGCTCGTGTCCGACATCGGCATGCCGGGCGAGGACGGGCTGAGCCTGATCGGCCGCGTCCGTCGCGTGGAGCTGGCGCGCGGCGTCGGCGTGCCGCTTCCCGCGGTAGCGCTCACCGCCTACGCGAGCGACGAGGACGCGGTGCGGATCCTCGCCGCGGGCTACCACGTCCACGTCAAGAAGCCCATCGAGCCCTTCGCCCTCGTGGACATCCTCGCCGACGTGCTCGATCGCCGCGCGGGCGTGCCGCCGTTGCCGGGCTCAGCCGCGCCGCGAGCCCGCGAGCACGAGAACGATCCCGCCAACTAGCGCGGCGCCGCCCAGCACGGGCGAGAGCGGGATCGTCTTCTTCTTCTCGACGCTGGCCTTCAGCGGTCCGATGTCCACCACCTTCTCCCGCGTGGTGTAGGTGATGCCCTCGTAGCCCAGCGCCACCACGCCGAGGACGATGAGCACGATGCCGATGATCATGCTGGCCTTCATCCGTCACACCTCCATGGGTTGTCCAACGGTACTCACGGGGCTGCAAGAGCAGTGCCGACCGGGTCGATATTCCCGACGCGCGCTCCTTTCGCGCAGACCACTCCGGCGGCGAAGTCCCGTCACATCAGCCGTTTGTGTCGCGTCATCCGAGCGGCATGTCCCTTGCTCCCCTTTCGGGCGAAGGCACGAGGCAAAGTCCGAAAGGAGGAACTTAATGAACCGCGACGTTCTTTCCGGCAAGTGGAAGCAGCTCAAGGGCAGTGTCAAGGAGCAGTGGGGCAAGCTCACCGACGACGATCTCGACGTGGCGGCCGGCCGCTACGACAAGCTCACCGGTGTCCTGCAGGAGCGGTACGGCTGGGCCAAGGATCGCGCGGAGCGCGAGCTCGATCAGTTCCTGGATCGCACGCCGGATCCGGAGATGGAGTCCACGCGGCGCGTGCGCTAGCTCATCACAACGAGCGCCGGAGCTTCGCGGGCTCCGGCGCATGCAGTACCGGGCAATACCCTCAGAGCGCGGCGGCGGCCGGACGCGGCAGCCGTCGCGCTCACGCGGTTACACGGTAATTACTACCCGCCCCCGAAAGCCCGCCCTGGGCGGTGAGCCGTAACCCTCCGGATTTTAGAGCGTACATTTTTGCACGCCCCTTGCAGCCTGGGCCGTCCATGGCACATAGAATCTTGGTTGCGGACGACGACGCCGATACGCTCGAAGGGCTCACGACGCTCTTGACCGGCTGGGGCTACGAGGTCGAGCAAGCGCGCGACGGCGACGAGGCGTTTCAGCGCGCGCTCGCCTTCCGTCCCGATCTCGTGATTGCGGACCTGGTGATGGCGGGCATGGATGGCTTGTCGCTCGCGGGGGCGCTGCAGCAGGATCTGCCCTCGGCGACGGTGATCATCCTCACCGCCCACGCGACGGTCGACACCGCGGTGAGCGCAATGAAGCGCGGGGTGTACGACTACATCACCAAGCCGGTGGAGACGCGGCGTCTCCGGCCCCTCATCGAGAAGGCGCTCGAGAAGTCGGAGATGATGCGCGAGGTCACGCTCCTCCGCCGCCAGCTCAAGGAGGCGCGCGGG
>DASTYT010000038.1 GCA_035764725.1 Candidatus Methylomirabilota bacterium
TCCGTCTCCTCCACGCGGATGGCGACGTTGGTGCGCCGCTCCTTCCACAGCCGCTCGCGGAGCTGGGTGGAGGTGACGAAGCGCCCTTCCTTGCCCGAGAACGGCGAGATGTTCGAGGAGTAGAGCATGGAGACGGTGGGCTCGTCGATGTGCATGACGGGCAGGGCCACCGGATTCTCCGCGTCCGCGATGGTCTCGCCGATCTCCACGCTGTCGATGCCCGCCACCGCCACCAGCTCGCCCGCGGTGGCCTCGGGGATCTCCACGCGCTTGAGCCCCTCGTAGCCGTAGAGCACGGTCACCTTGCCGGGCTCCACGCTGCCGTCGCGGTGGACCACGGCCACGCGGTCGGCCTGGCGGATGCGGCCGCTGACGATGCGGCCGATCACGAGGCGCCCCACATAGTCGTCCCAGTCGAGCGAGGTCGCCCGGAGCTGGAGTCCCGCGCTCTCCTCGAACTGCGGCGGCGGGATCGTGGCCACGAGTGTCTCGAAGAGCGGGGCGAGAGTCTTCCCCTCCTCCTCGAGCGAGCGCTTGGCGATGCCCTTGCGCGCGTCGGTGTAGAGGACCGGGAACTCGAGCTGATCCTCGGTGGCGTCGAGGTCGATGAAGAGGTCGTAGACCTCGTCCAGCACCTGGGCGGCGCGCGCATCCTGGCGGTCGATCTTGTTGATGACCACCACCGGCGTGAGCTTGGCCTCCAGCGCCTTCTTCAGCACGAAGCGCGTCTGCGGTAGGGGCCCTTCCGCGGCATCCACGAGGAGCAGCACCCCGTCCACGAGGGTGAGCGTCCGCTCCACCTCGCCCCCGAAGTCGGCGTGGCCGGGCGTGTCCACGATGTTGATCTTCACGTCCTTGTAGTGAATGGACGTGTTCTTCGCCATGATCGTGATGCCCTTCTCGCGCTCGAGGTCGATCGAGTCCATGACCCGCTCGGCCACGTGCTCGTTGGCGCGGAAGATGCCCGACTGCCACAGCATGGCATCCACGAGGGTGGTCTTGCCGTGGTCGACGTGGGCGATGATGGCGACGTTACGGATGTCCGGCCGCTGCTGATTCACCTCATCACTGTAGCACGGCCCGGCGCGGATGCCGCGCTGCGGCAGAGGCTGGCAATGCCCCCGTCATGGGGGCATAATGACCCGTCTCATGCCCACACCCGGTTGACAGGAGGACTCCCGTGCGACTGAACGCCCTCGTGACGATTGCCTGTGCGCTCATGCTCGCGACCGCCCTGGCCGGGACGAGCATGACCGCGCTCGCCCAGACGCCCAAACCCGCCGAACCAGCGAAAGGATTCAGGCCCGTGAAGCAGACTGCCGTGATCACCATGGAGAAGGGCGGCGAGATCGTCATCGAGTTCTATCCGGCGGATGCCCCCAAGACCGTCGAGAACTTCGTCAAGCTCACCAACAAGGGCTTCTACAACGGCCTGACGTTCCATCGCCGGGAAGAGGGCTTCGTGATCCAGGGCGGCGATCCCAAGGGCAATGGCATGGGTGGCCCCGGCTACACCATCCCCGCCGAGTTCAACAAGCAGAAGCACGTGCGCGGCGCGGTGGCGATGGCGCGGACGCAGGATCCTAACTCCGCGGGCAGCCAGTTCTACATCTGCCTGGCCACCGCGAACTTCCTCGACGGCCAGTACACCGTGTTCGGCATCGTCACCAAGGGCATGGACGTGGTGGACAAGGTCAAGGTGGGCGACAAGATGAAGACCGTGAAGATCGTCGAGGTCGCGCAGTAGCAATGGCCTGGTCGGTCCTCGTCAAGGGCGGCACGGTGGTGGACGGCACCGGCGCGCCGGCCGTCCGGGCCGACGTCGCCCTCGAGGGCGACCGCATCGTGGCCATCGGGCCTGATCTCGCCGGCGACGCCGCGCGCACCATCGACGCGAAG
This sequence comes from Candidatus Methylomirabilota bacterium, assembly GCA_035764725.1. NCBI lineage: Bacteria > Methylomirabilota (SeqCode) > Candidatus Methylomirabilota bacterium. The sequence continues at coordinate 1,900 of DASTYT010000038.1, forward strand.
GGGTTGATGGTCGCGCCGGGCTTCATCGACATCCACTCCCACTCTGACCTCGTCTATCACACCTGCCCTTCGGCGGAGTCCAAGGTGCGGCAGGGCGTCACCACGGAGGTGGTGGGGATGTGCGGCTTCTCGCCCGCGCCCATCGCCCCCGGCCGCGTCGAGATGGTGCGCGACTGGATGGGCGGCATCGGCGAGAAGCCGGACGCGACCTGGCACAGCTTCACCGAGTATCTCGAGCATCTGAGAAGGTTGGGGCTTTCCGTGAACGTCGCCCAGTTCGTGGGTCACGGTGCCCTGCGTCTCGCCACCGCAGGCGCGGACGCGCGCCCGGTGACGCCGGACGAGCAGCAGCAGATGGAGCGTCTGCTCGACGAGGCCATGGACGCGGGCGCCTTCGGCTACTCCACCGGCCTCGTCTATGCGCCCAGCGTGTTCAGTAACACGGAAGAGCTGATCTCCCTCGCGAAAAGACTGGCGGTGAGGCGCGGGCTCTATTTCTCCCACATCCGAGGAGAAGCGGGCACGCTCGAGACCGCGCTGGAGGAAGCCATCCGCATCGGCGAGACCGCCGGCGTCCCCGTGCAGGTGGCCCACGTGAAGGCGGCGGGGCGCGAGAACTGGGGCAAGATGGACCGCGCCCTCCGCATGTTCGACACCGCCCGCGCCCGCGGCGTGGACGTCACCGGCGACGTGTATCCCTATCCCGCGGGCAGCACCAAGATGGACAGCCTCCTGCCCGGCTGGATGCAGGACGGCGGCATCGCCAAGCTGCTCGAGCGTCTCGCCGATCCCAAGGCCCGCGAGCGTGCCATCAAGGATTGCCTGGTGGGCGGCGAGCGCTGGGGCTCCGCGTCGGGCTCGACCGGCTTCGACGAGATTCTGATCGCCAGCTGCTCCAAGCGCGAGCTCGAGGGCATCACCCTCGCCGAGCTGGCGCGGCGCACCGGCCGCGAGCCCGCCCACGCCATGATGGACCTCGTGCTCTCCGAGCACGCCACCGTGGCCATGATCTCGTTCTCCCAGAGCGAGGAGAACGTGGCCAACGCCACGGCCTACGCCCACTCCATGATCGGCTCGGACTCGCTGTCGCTCCACGCCGGGCCGGGGCCCCATCGCGGCATGCCGCATCCCCGCAGCTACGGGACCTTCCCGCGCGTGCTGGGCCGCTTCGTGCGCGAGCGGCGGCTCTTCTCGTGGGAGACGGCGGTGCAGAAGATGACGGGCATGCCCGCGGCCAAGCTGCGTCTGAAGAACCGCGGGCTCCTGCGTCCCGGCTTCGCCGCCGATCTGGCGCTGTTCGACCCCGCCACCGTGCAAGACGAGGCCACGTTCCCCGCGCCGCATCAGCATCCCACCGGCCTGCCCTACGTCATCGTCAACGGCTGGGTGGTGGTGGACGGGCCGCGCTTCCATGCGGTGCCGGCGGGCCGGGTGCTGACACCCTGACGCGAGCCGCGCCGCCGCGTGACCGAGCCCACGTATCTCTACCTGACCACGAAGGGGCGCGTCACCGGGCGGCCGCGCGAGATCGAGATCTGGTTCACGCGGTACGAGGGGCGCTACTACCTCGTGGCCGAGCATCGCGAGAAGACGCAGTGGGTGCAGAATCTCCGCGCGAACTCGCACGTGCAGGTGCGGGTGGGGGAAGCGCATTTCCCCGCCCGCGCCCGGGTGGTCACGGAGCCCGGGCTCGTGCGGGAGATCCGCGCGCGCTCGGAGAAGAAGTACGGCTGGGGTGACGGCTTGGTCGTAGAGCTCGCGCCGGCTGGCCCCGCGCACGAGCATCACGACATAGAGACGACCCGATGACCCGACGCCTCATCATCACCCTCGCCGCGGTGGTCGCGCTGACCGCTGTCCTTCTCCCGGGGCATGCGCTCACGCAGACCTCGGTCATCCTCTCCACCACCACGAGCACCCAGGATTCCGGCCTGCTCGACGTGCTGGTGCCCATGTTCGAGAAGAAGTCGGGGCTCACGGTGAAGACGATCTCGGTGGGCACCGGCCAGGCGCTCGCCCTGGCCGCCCGCGGCGAGGCGGATGTGACGCTGGCGCATGCGCCCGCGCTGGAGAAGAAGTACGTCGAGGAGGGCAAGATGCTGAACCGCCGCCTCGTCATGTACAACGACTTCATCATCATCGGGCCCGAGGACGACCCCGCGAAGGTGAAGGGCCAGCCCTCCGCAGTGGAGGCGCTCAAGCGCATCGCCGCGGCGCAGGCGCGCTTCGTCTCGCGCGGCGACAAGTCGGGCACGCATCTGCTGGAGCAGGGACTCTGGAAGCGGGCGGGCCGCGAGCCCACGGGCGCCTGGTACATCGAGTCGGGGCAGGGCATGGGGGCGACGCTTGGCATCGCCAACGATAGGCGGGCGTACACGATCAGCGACCGCGGGACCTGGCTCGCGTTCCAGAAGCGCGTGAGCCTGCCGATCATGGTGGAGAAGGACCGGCCCCTGCTGAACATCTACTCGGTGATGGAGGTGAATCCCACCAACGGCCCGCGCGTGAACGCGGCCGGGGGCAAAGCCTTCGCCGAGTTCATGCTCTCGCCCGAGGTGCAGGCCCTGATCCGGACGTTTGGGGTGGACAAGTACGGCCAGGCCCTCTTCGTCCCCATCGCGGGGAAGAAGGACAAGGACTTCTAGCCCTCGCGCGAGGGCCGCGGCATGGGGCTCATTGCCGAGGGCATCCTCCACGCGTTCCGGCTGCTCCTGAGCGGCGACCCCGAGGTCTGGCAGATCACGCTCCTTTCGCTGCAGATCTCGGGCGCGGCGACGCTGCTCTCGCTCGCGATCGGCATTCCCGCCGGGACCGCGCTGGCCCTCGCGCGCTTCCCGGGCCGCGGCCTCGTGGTGAGCCTGGTGAACACGGGGATGGGCCTGCCGCCGGTCGTGGTGGGCCTCTTCGTGACGATTCTCCTGTGGCGGAACGGCGTGCTGGGCGCGCTCGAGCTCCTCTACACGCCGACCGCGATGGTGCTGGCCCAGCTCGTGATCGCCGCGCCCATCGTCACCGGCCTCACGATGGCCGCGGTACAGCAGATCCCGGAGCGCTTTCGGCTCCAGGTGCTGGCGCTCGGCGCCTCGCGCGCGCAGATGACCTGGGTGCTGGTGAAGGAGGCGCGCCTGCCCCTCCTCGCCGCCATGATGGCCGGCTTCGGCGGCGTGATCTCCGAGGTCGGGGCTTCGATGATGGTGGGCGGAAACCTCAAGGGCTCGACGCGGGTGCTGACGACGGCCACGGTGCTGGAGACCAGCAAGGGCAACTTCGACATCGCGATCGCCCTGTCGGTGATCCTGCTTGCGATCACCTTCCTGGTGAACTGGGCGCTGACCGCGATACAGCAGCGGCGCTGACGCCGCGGCGGCTCAGCGGCGACGCGGCGTCTTGGCCCGGCGGCGAGCGCGCGGCCGACCCCGCGAGGCGATCTCGTCGCGGGTGGGGCCCGTGGGGCCGAGCGCCTCGTCGATGCGGTCGCGGAGGGCGCGGAGCCGCTCGAGCAGCAGTCGGCCGGCCGGCGTGAGGATGGTGCCGCGGGCGGCTCCCTTGCCCGGCCGGGTGAGGAGGAGCGGCGCCCCGAGCACCGATTCGGCGCGGCGCAGATAGCCCCAGGCGTGGCGATACGACCAGCCGATCTCGCGCACCGCCTCGGCGAGCGAGCCCGAGCGGGCGATGCCTTCCAGCAGATGGAGGCCCCCGTCCCCGATCATGAAGCGGCCGCCATGCTCCAGCCAGATCTTGGTCTTGGGTTGAGCGGCCAGTATGCTCTCGTGAGCCGATTGAAGGGCCCCCACGCCCTCGGTAGCATTTCGTCTCATACCGCTACGGTAACACGGGGCGTCCCTTCACCCTCGGAGGCTCAGATGAAGCTCAGCGCGCGCAATGTTCTGCCCGGCAAGGTCGTCCGGGTGACCCGGGGGACCACCACCGCCCACGTGAAGATCGACCTCGGAGGCGGGAAAATCGTCACTGCCTCCATCACCAACGAGGCGGTGCGCGAGCTACGGCTCAAGAAGGGAGACCGCGCCTACGCCGTGATCAAGGCCTCCGACGTCATGGTCGCGAAGGACTGATGCGGCTCGTCCGCCCCGCCGCCGCCCTGGCCGCGCTGCTGCTGGTCCTGCTCGCGGCGGGCGGGCTGTACGGTCGTGGGATCGTTGCGGCGGACAAACGTGTAATCACCGACTCGACGGGGCGGCGGGTCGAGATCCCCGCGCGCGTCGAGCGCGTGTTCGCGGCGGGCGGCCCAGCCAGCGTCCTCGTCTACGCGCTGGCCCCCGACAAGCTGGTGGGCTGGAACCGCGCGCCCAGCCCCGAGGAGCGCGTTTTCCTCCCGGATCGTGCGGGCGCCTTGCCCACGCTGGGCCGCCTCACCGGGCGCGGCAACACCGCCAACGTCGAGGTCGTGCTCGCGGCCAAGCCCGACGTCATCGTCGACTACGGCACTCTCGGCCCCACCTACGCCTCGCTCGCCGATCAGGTGCAGCAGCAGACCGGCGTGCCGTACCTCCTCTACGACGGGAGCCTCGCCGCCGTGCGCACGGTCTCCGAGGCCCTGGGCGAGGTGCTCGACGCACGCGGTCCCGCGCGCGCCCTCGCCCGCTACGCTGAGCGCACGCTCGGCGAGGTCGACCGCCGCATCGCGCGCGTGCCCGCGGACAAGCGGCCGCGGGTGTACTACGCGCGCGGCCCGAAGGGCCTCGAGACGGCGGCCCCCGGCTCGATCAACGTCGAGAGCCTCGATCGCATGGGCGCACGCAACGTGGCCGGCGGGGACGCAGGCCCGGCGCGGCTCGGCTCCGTCTCGGTGGAGCAGGTGCTCGCGTGGAATCCCGACGTCATCGTCACCGTCGATCCGGGCTTCGCCGCCTCGGTGCGCGGCGACCGCCTCTGGCGCGACGTCAAGGCGGTGAAGGAGGGCCGGATCTACCTCGCCCCGCTGCTGCCGTTCCCGTGGGTGGACTCGCCGCCCTCGGTGAACCGCCTGATCGGCCTCTGGTGGCTCGGCCGCGCGCTCTATCCTGCGGAGTTTCCCGAGGACCTGCGCGTGGAGGCGCGGACGTTCTACGCACTCGCCTATCACCGGACACCCGACGACCGGCAGCTCGACGCTCTCCTGGGAGCCTCCCGACGGAGCAGCCCCTGAGCGACACCGGCCAGCCGGGAGGGCGGACGCGGCGCGCGGCCGCCCTCGGCATGCTCATCGCAGCGGCGCTCCTCGTCGCGCTCACCTTCGTCTCGTTCTCGGTGGGCCGCTTCCCGGTGGGCCCCACGGCGATGGTGCGGCTGCTCGCCGCCAAGGCCACTGGCGCGCCGTCGGACCTGCCGCCCGCGGTCGAGACGGTGGTGTTCCGCATCCGCGGCCCGCGCGTGCTCGCCGCCCTCGCCATCGGCGCGGCGCTGGCCGCCGCGGGCTCGGCCTATCAGGGTCTCTTCCGCAATCCACTTGTCTCGCCCGACAT
>DASTYT010000039.1 GCA_035764725.1 Candidatus Methylomirabilota bacterium
GCTCGCCGCGAGCGCGGGAGTGCTAGGACTGCTCGTGCTCTACGTCACGCTTGCCGCCCTGCTGTTCGAGACGGGCCGGATCCTCGACCTCGTCTTCGCGCCCGCCGCCCTGCTCGTGGCCTTCGGGGCCGCCCTAGGCTACCGGGTGGTCTTCGACGAGGCCGAGCAGCGCGTGCTCCAGGACGCGATGGCGCGCTATCTCTCGCCCGCGGTCAGCCGGTGGGTGCTGGAGGACTTCGATCGACTGCGGCTGAGCGGCGACCTGCGCGAGATGACCGTGCTCTTCAACGATCTGCGACGCTTCACCACCTTCGCCCACGAGCTCGCGCCCGAGGTCGTCGTCTCCCTCCTCAACCTCTACCGGACCGAGATGACGGAGCGGGTGTTCGCTGAGGACGGTGTCCTCGCGCAGTACGCGGGCGATGCCCTCGAAGCGTTCTGGAACGCTCCCATGGACCAGCCTGATCACGCTCGGCGGGCTTGCGCGGCCGCGCTCGGGATGGTCACGGCGTTGGAGGGCCTGCAACCCGAGTTCGCCCGGCGCGGCTGGCGCGACCTCGACATGGCGGTGGGCATCAACTCGGGCCCCATGGTGGTGGGGAACATGGGCTCCCGCACCCGCCTCGCGTACACCGCGGTGGGCGATGCCGTGAATGTGGCGGCGCGCCTGGAGGGCCTCTCCAAGGAGTACGGCGTCCGGATCCTCGTCGGCGAGGCCACCCACGCAGCGGCGGGCGCGGCCTTCGAGTACCGCTTCCTCGACGTGGTGGCGGTGGTCGGCCGAGACACGTCGCTCACCGTGTACGAGTTGCTGGGCCCCGCCGGCAGCCTCACCCCGGCCACCGCCGCCCGCCTCACCCGCTATCACGAGGGCATCGCCTGGTACCGGCGCCGGCAATGGCGTGAGGCGGCGGCGCGATTCGACGAGCTCGCCGCGGAGTCGCCGGGCGACGGCCCCGTCGAGCTCTATCGGCGCCGGAGCCGCGAGCTTCTCGCCGATCCGCCTCCCGCCGACTGGGACGGTGTCTTCGTCGCCCGCGTGAAGTGACCCGATACGTCAGGCACGTTATCGAACCAGCGCAGCCTCGGGCAGCGCCACCGTCGAGGGCACCTCGCCAAGCCGTCTGCTGAACGGCCCCACCCAGCCGTCGATCACGCGCGCCGTGCGCGGATCGGCCCGCTCGAACTCGCCGAACCGATGCACGATCTCGGCGCCCTCGCGCATCCCCGCGCGCGCCCGCCCGCTTCGCTCGCTCGAGTACGCGAGCCGATCGCCGGCGCGACCCGTCACCGTCACCGTGTACGGTCCGTCGCCGGTGGCCACGAGCACGAGGCGATAGGGCCCCACGAGCCCCCCTGGCACCTGTATCACGCGGCGCCCCTCGCGGACGCCGGTGAACGAGCCGAACACCTGATTGACCTCGAGATCGGGCGGCACGAAGCCGGCCGCCCGCGCCCCGTCCGGCATGACCAGGAGTGGCGACACCGGTCCTTCGGCGGTGATCTCGATGGTGCTCGCGCTCGGCGCGAAGCTTTCCCGGACCGCGCCGCCCGCCGGGCTGAGCGTGCCCTTATCGCCGGGCTGCAGCACCAGCCGGATCTCGCCCTGCGCATCGCGAAGGGTCACCTCGCCCGCGCGCGTCCAGCTCACGAAGGCGCCGTCACCGCGCGACTGCGCGCCGATGAGGCCGTCGCGCGCGGTCGCGGAGTACGCGTTGGACTCGAGCGTCACCGTGCCCCGGCCGCCGAGCCAGCCGCCCACGCGCGCCCACAGGGTGCCGGCGAGGATCAACAGCCGCACACGCGACGACTCGCGGGGCGCCGCGGTGAGCTCGCGGACGGTGATCTGGGAGCCTGGCTCCACCGTTACCGTGGTGCCGTCAAGAAAGGTGATCAGCGCCCGGCCATCGGCCCCGGTGACGACCCGATCGCCTTCGGCGAGATCGGCTCCGCTGGAGGCGGGCCCGCCGGAGCCGGAGCCACGGGCATGCTCGACGCGGCCGGCGAGCACGGTCAGCGTCGCCGCCGGCGCCCACAACATCGCACCCGCGGGCAGGACTCCGAGCGACAGGACGAGCGCGCACCCGATGCCCGCGCGCGCGCCCGCCCGCATCCTTCGCCGCATCGCCGCCCGGTCATTCATGCCCCGGTCCCGACCCTCATTCAGCATCGCCCGTGCCAGCGTCGTGGTCCCTTGCTCTCACCGCGAGTCCGCCACATCATCTCATCTCGTGCGACGACATCCTGCGCCTGGTCTCTGGATTGCAGTGTGATCCAAGGGTAGCCAAAAAGGGTCCCCGAGTAGGCATGATGCCCGCCGGACGCCGGCCGCCGCGGCAAGCTGCCCGATCGACCCGTTTGCTATACTCCGTCCGCCGCGAACCGCTTCGTACGTCGACGCAGCCGCATCCGTCGACAAGGAGGTCGCATTCATGAGCTCACGCCGCTTCTCCGTTCCAATTGGCCTCGCTGTGCTGTCCCTCGCGCTCGCGCTGACGGGCGCCCCCACGCTCGCCCTCGCCGACGAGACCTGCAATTCGCCCTACATGGGCAACCTGATCAAGGGCCAGGAAGACTACGTCTACGTCTGGACGCTGGGCATTGCGGGGCTCGGCGACGGATCCGACAAGCTCGTCACGATCGACGCCAATCCCAAATCCGCGACCTACGGCAAGGTCATCCACCAGGTCTCGGTAGGCGGCCGCGGCGAGGCGCATCACATGGGCTTCACCGACGATCGGCGATTCCTCTGGGCCGGCGGCCTCGATGACAGCAAGATCGTGGTCTTCGATGTGGGCACGGATCCCGCCAAGCCCAAGATCGTGAAGCGCATCAACGACTTCGCCACGAAGACCGGTTTCGTGGGCCCGCACACCTACTACGCGATGCCCGGCCGCATGCTCGTGCAGGGTCTCTCGAACAACAAGGACAAGGGCGGCGTCACCGGATTCGCGGTCTACTCGAACCGCGGTGAGCTCATCAACGTGGTGAGCATGCCCACCGACAAGGGTGGCGACGGCTACGGCTACGACCTCGCCATCAACCCCCAGAAGAACGTGATGCTCTCCTCGAGCTTCACCGGCCATGCCAACTACATGCGGCCGCTCGACAAACTCGTGGGCGACGCCGAGGCCATGAAGAAGTTCGGCAACACCATGGTGGTGTGGGACCTCAAGGCCCTGCAGCCTCGCAAGGTCCTGGCCGTCCCGGGCGCGCCGCTCGAGATCCGCTGGTCGCTCCGCGACGGCGACAACTGGGCCGTCACCGCCGCCGCCCTCACCTCCAAGCTCTGGCTGATCAAGCAGGACTCGGCGGGCGAGTGGGGCGCAAAGGAGGTCGCGACCATCGGCGACCCCGCCAAGATCCCGCTTCCCGTGGACATCAGCATCAATCGCGACGGCAGCGGGCTCTGGGTCAACACGTTCATGGACGGTACCACTCGCTACTTCGACCTCACGAATCCCGAGCAGCCCAAGCAGACGTACGAGAAAGTCACGGGCAAGCAGATCAACATGATCTCACAAAGCTGGGACGGTAAGCGCGTGTACATCGCCTCCTCGCTCCTCGCGAACTGGGACAAGACCGGCGACTTCAACGAGCAGTTCGTGCGCGCGTTCAAGTGGGACGGCAAGGAGCTGACGCCGGCCTTCGAGGTCGACTTCATCAAGGAGAAGCTCGGGCGCGCGCACCACATGAAGTTCGGCGCCAAGGGCGTGAAGCTCGCGTATCCCGCGACGCGCACGGCGAGCGTCGGGTCACCGCGGTGAGCTCGCTCCGCGCCCTCGCCGCCGCGGCGGCGGGGGCGCTCGCGCTTGCGGGAGCGATGGCGGCGGGCGGGGGCGCCGCCGCGGCCCACGAACCGCCGGCAGCGCCGGACCCGCCGGCAATGATGGACTTCGTGCCGCCGGCGCCCGGCACCTATCAGCTGCACGCGATCATGCCGTCCCCGGATGGCCCCGTGCTCGACGCGCGGGGGCGGCGCGCGCCCCTCGCCCGCTTCACACGCGACAAGATCACCGTGCTCTCGTTCATCTACACGGGCTGCGCGGACGCCCGCGGCTGTCCCCTCGCCTATCAGGTGCTTCACACGATGTACGACCGGCTGCGCGAGTCGCCCGACCTGCGGGAGCGCGTGCGCCTCGTCACGCTGAGCTTCGATCCCGCGCACGACACGCCGGCGGTGATGCGGCGCTATGCCAACGGCGTGCTCGCCGACAAGAGTCCCGGCGTGGAGTGGGCCTTCCTCACCACCGCCTCCACACGGGAGCTGATGCCCCTGCTCGACGGTTTCGGCCAGGACGTGCGACTCGAGCCGGGCCCGCACGGGACGAAGGCGCCGCGGCTCGGGCACGTGCTCAAAGTCTTCCTCATCGATCCGCGCGGGGTCGTGCGCGAGATCTACACGACGTCGTATCTCTTTCCCGACGTGCTCCTGAACGACATAGAGACCCTGAGGCTCGAATGAAGCTCGGCTGGGCGCTCAACGTGGCGGGGGCGTGGGCGACGCCCGAGAATCAGGTGCGGGTGGCCCAACACGCGGAGGCCCTCGGCTACTCCGGCCTCTGGGTGCTGCAGCGGCTCCTCTACGCGACCCGCCCCAAGGGCGACTATCCGCCGATGCCCGGGCAGCCGTGGCCGAAGATGTTCGAGTCGGTTGCGGATCCGATCGTGTCGCTCGCCTTCGTGGCCGGGCAGACCCGGCGGATCCGACTCGGCACCAGTGTGCTGATCATGCCGTACTACTCGCCCATCCTCCTCGCCAAGCAGCTCGCCACCCTCGATCAGGTGTCAGGCGGACGGCTCGACGTGGGGCTCGGGCTCGGGTGGTCCGAGGACGAGTTCGACGCCTCCGGCGTGCCGTTCAAGCAGCGCGGCAAGCGCGGCGACGAGTTCCTCCGCTGCCTCAAGGCGATCTGGACCCAGGACGAGGTGGAATTCCATGGCGACTTCTACCACGTGCCGCGGGCGAAGGTGCTGCCCAAGCCGCGACAGAAGCCGCACCCGCCCATCACCGTCGGGGGCTACAGCGACGTGGTGGTCCAGCGCGCGGTGAACCTGGGCGACGGGTTCAACGGCGGCAACATGCCGCTGGCCGACGTCGGCCCCCTCATCGCGCGGATCCGCGCCGCCGCCGAGAAGGCGGGCCGCGACCCGGCGAGCCTCCACGTGGTCTGCCGCGGCTCCTTCCGGATCCACGACGCGCCGCAGGGGCCGACCCGCCGCGCCCTCTGGGGGACGCTCGATGAAATCCGCGAGGACATCCGCCGCTACGCGGAGGCCGGCCTCACCGAGCTCTTCCTCGAAGGCAATTTCACCCTCGCCGATCAGCCCATCGACCGGGCGCTGGCCGTCATGGAGCAGCTCGCGCCCCGCTGACCGCCCCCCGCGCCCGCGCTATTTCAGCCGTGGATCCAGCGCGTCCCGGAGTCCGTCGCCGAAAAGGTTGAAGCCGAGCACGGTGACGAAGATGGCGAGCCCGGGGAAGAGTGAGAGCCAGGCGTTGTCCTGGATGAACGCCACGTTCGCCTTGAGGTCCCAGCCCCAGCTCGGGGTGGGCGGCTGGGTGCCGAGGCCGAGGAACGACAGCGTGGCCTCCACGATGATCGAGGTGGCAATCCCCAGCGTGGTGGTCACGATGATCGGGGCCAGGCAATTGGGCAGCACGTGGCGGAAGAGAATCCACCCGTCGCGCACGCCGAGGGCCCGGCAGGCCTCGATGTACTCCTTCTCGCGCACCGACAGCACACTGCCCCGCACCAGGCGCGCGTAGATCGGGATGCGGACGATGGCGATGGCGCCGGTGACCTTCACGATGCCGATGAGCCCGGCGGTGGGGGTGAACATGACCATCAGAATGACGGCCAGGAGGTAGATCGGGAAGGCGAGGATCAGGTCCATCACCCGCATGACGAGCAGGTCGACGCGGCCGCCGTAGTAGCCCGCGATCATCCCCAGCGGCACTCCCACGAACAGCGCGAGCACCACCGACGACACACCGACCATCAGCGAGATCCGCGTGCCGTGGATCACCCGGCTCAGCATGTCTCGCCCGAGCTGATCCGTACCCAACGGATGGTCCCAGCTCGGCCGGGCGAACGTCTGCGTCTGGTCGCTGGTGATCGGGCTCTGGGGGGCCAGCACGTCGGCGAGGAGCGCCACGACGAGCAGGGCGGCGACGATAGCCAGGCCCACCAGGGCGGTGGCGCTTCGATAGAGCCGGCGCATCCCCTCCACGAACGGCGACTCCGAGCGGGGCGGCGCCGCCGGCCAGACCGCTGCCACCGC
>DASTYT010000040.1 GCA_035764725.1 Candidatus Methylomirabilota bacterium
AGACCACCTTGACTTTCTTTCGGCGCCCTGCCTAAACTCAGCGAGCAATTCTCGATATTTCCACTCACTAGACGGGGGTGCCGGTGATGGGCAAGCGGGCGGTCTATCCCGGCATGTTCGACCCCATCCATAACGGCCACCTCGATCTCATCGAGCGGAGCCTGCGCATCTTCGACGACCTGATCGTGGCGGTGGTCGCCAACCCGTCCAAGGCGCCGCTCTTCAGCGTCAAGGAGCGGCTCGAGCTGATCGACGAGGCCACCCACGGGCTGACCCGCATGCGCATCACCTCGTTCGACGGCCTCCTCATCGACCTCGTCGATCGCGAGGGCGCCGACTGCATCGTGCGGGGCATCCGCGCGGTGTCGGACTTCGAGTACGAGTTCCAGATGGCGCTGATGAACCGGAAGCTGCGCGCGACGGTGGAGACCGTCTTCATGATGCCGCACGAGCGGTACACCTACATCTCGTCCCGCCTCATCAAGGAGGTGTCCTCGCTGGGCGCGCCGGTCACCGGCCTGGTTCCTCCCGCGGTGGAAGCGCGTTTGACCGAGAAATTCTCCAGAAAGCAGGGCTAGCCGATGCTCGCCGACCGCCTGAAGACCCTCGTCCCCTCCGCCACCCTCGCCATGAACGCCAAGGCCCGCGCCATGCGCGCGCAGGGCGTGGACGTCATCTCGTTCAGCGTCGGCGAGCCAGACTTCGACACTCCGCGCCGCATCAAGGACGCGGCGGTGCGGGCGCTCGATAAGGGACAGACCAAGTACACCGAGGTCGGCGGCATCCCCGAACTGCGCGCCGCCGTCTGCCACAAGCTCAAGCGCGATCACGGCCTCGAGTACAAACCCGACGAGGTCATGGTGTCCTGCGGCGCCAAGCACACCCTCTACAACATCGTGATGGCGCTGGTGAACGCGGGTGACGAGGTGCTGATCCCCAGCCCGTACTGGGTCTCGTATCCCGAGCAGGTACGGCTCCTCGGCGGCGTGCCGGTGCCCGTCGAGTGCCACGAGTCGACCGGCTTCGACCTGGACCCCGCCGCGGTGCGCCGCGCGGTGACGCCGAAGACCAAGCTCATCATCCTCGACAGCCCCGGCAATCCCACCGGCGCCGTGTTCTCGCCGGCCGCCCTCGAGGAAGTCGGGCGGATCGCGGGGGAGCGCGGCCTCTGGGTGGTCTCGGACGAGTGCTACGAGGCGCTCACCTACGAGGGGCGGCACGTGTCGATCGCGTCGCTGTCGCCGGAGGTGAAGGCGCGCACGATCCTCGTGAACACCTGCTCGAAGGCTTACGCGATGACGGGCTGGCGCATCGGCTATGCGGCGGGGCCCAAGGCGATCATCGGCGCCATGACCGACATCCAGAGCCAGGTGACGTCCAATCCCGCGTCGGTCGCCCAGTGGGCGGCGGTAGAGGCCCTCACCGGCCCCCAGGACGAGATCGCCAAGATGGTGGGCGAGTTCGATCATCGCCGACGCGCGATCATCGAGGCGCTCAATGCCATTCCCGGCGTCCGCTGCGCCACGCCCAAGGGCGCCTTCTACGCGTTCCCCAACGTGTCGGGTCTGTTCGGCAAGACCTGGAAGGGCGGCGTGCTCAAGGGCTCGGTCGACGTCTGCACGTTCCTCCTCGAGGAGGCGCGCATCGCCTGCGTCGCCGGCCAGGACTTCGGCTCCGACGCGCACATCCGGATCTCCTACGCCACCGGCATCGAGACCATTCGCGAGGGCATGCGGCGCATGGACGCCGCGGTCCGGGCGCTCGAGGCCTGAGCCCCGCTCCACGAGGACGGCATGAAGATCGAAGGCTCGCACGACATTCCTTCTCCGCCGGACAAGGTCTGGGCGGCATTTCTCGACCCCGGCACCCTCGCGAAGGCCATTCCCGGGTGTGAGGGACTGGAAGAGATCGGGCCCGGAGAGTACAAGGCCGTGATGAAGGTGGGGGTGGCCGCCATCAAGGGCACCTTCGAAGGCCGCGTCAAGCTGGCCGACCTCGATCCGCCGCACCGCTACCGGATGGCGGTGGAGGGCAAGGGCGGTCCCGGCTTCATGCGCGGCGAGGCTGCGATGTCGCTCGCGCCCATCGAGACGGGCACGAAGGTGAGCTACGACGCCGACGTGCAGGTCGGCGGTCTCATCGCGAGCGTCGGCCAGCGCATGCTGGGCGGTGTCTCCAAGATGTTGCTCGATCAGTTCTTCACCCGCATGACCGAGCTCCTCGCCGAGCGGGCGTGAGGCCGCGCGCCGATTAACCTGCGCGTCCTCGCGCGGCTCTTGCCCGGCTTGGCGCTGCTCGTCGCGGCGCCCGCGTGGGGAGCCGACTGGGACACCGGCGAGTGCGCCCGCGGGAGCGGCGCCGGCCCCACCCGCTGCCTCTACCGCTCGCTCCTGCCCAGCTCGGGCATCGTCGCGGACTGCGAGTCCGATGCGCGCTGCCGGGTGGGCGCCTACTACGGCTCGCCGGATGCGCCGACGTGGTTCGAGGTGCCCGCGGGCATGGACGCGCTGCCGCGCCCGCGGGTGCGCTGGCACACCGCGACCCTCGCCGAGGTGCGCTTCGACTGCGGCCCCACGTGCACCACGAGCTATTTCTTCGAGGCGCGCCGGCGGCGGATCTCGCCGGCCCGGGCCGCTGTGCTCGACGTGGACGTGCGCCGCTCCCTCGTGGCGACCGCGGAGGGACCGGCGGTGGTCGTGCTGCAGATCTTCGCTGGCCGCGCCGTCGCCCGGATCGAGCGGCCATGGTCGGCGGGTCTCACCGCCCGCGAGGCGGTGACCGCGCTGCACTTCGACCCCGACGGCCGCGTGACGTTCACGTGGCTGTCGGGGCCCGAGCGACGCCCGGTCACGGAGCGCGTCACGGTGCCCTCGGTGCCCTCGGCCGGTTGACGTCGAGCGGCAGCTCGCGGTCCTCGGTAGCCCCTTGTCGGCAAGCTCCGCGGCGAGCACTATGTTGCCGCTACGGGCTCGTGTCCACCTCACGGATCAGGGAGGAGAGCGAAACATGGATCTCGGACTCAGGGGCAAGCGGGCCGTCGTCACCGGAGGCAGCAAGGGAATCGGTCGGGCCGTTGCGGAAGGATTCGCCGCCGAAGGAGCCCATGTGTCGATCTGCGCGCGCAACGCCGACGAGGTCACCGCGGCCATCGCGTCGTTGAAGGCGAAGGGCGTCAAGGCCTTCGGACGCGCGATCGACGTGGCTGAGGGGCCCGCGTTGACGGCCTGGATCACCGCGACCGCCGGCGAGCTGGGCGGCATCGACGCGCTGGTCTGCAACGTGAGCGCGCTCGCGGTCGGCGACTCCGTCGAAACGTGGGAGAGATCGTTCCGCACCGACATGATGCACACCGTCAACGCCGTTGCGGCCGCCGTGCCATTTCTCGAGAAGTCGACCGCCGCCTCGATCGTCTTGATCTCGAGCGTTTCCGGTTTCGAGGTGGACTTCGCCGCGGGCTCCTACGGGGCGATGAAGGCCGCGCTGATCCACTATGCGAAGGGATTGAGCCGGCAGCTCGTCGCGAAGGGCATCCGGGTGAACTGCGTGTCGCCCGGCAACACCTATTTCGACGGCGGCATCTGGCAGACGATCGAGAAGAACATGCCGGACCTGTTCCAGTCGACGCTCAAGGTCAATCCGACCGGCAAGTTCGGGACGCCCGCCGAGGTCGCGAACGGCGTGGTCTTCATGTCGAGTCCGATGGCGAGCCGCATTTCCGGCACCAACCTGGTGATCGACGGCGCCCTCACCGTGGCCGTGTAGGAGAAGTCCCCATGAACGAAACGCTCCGTCACACGATTCACAAGAGGCACGTTCACCACGGGTGGAACAACGCGTTTCCTCCCGCGCTGAAGATCGCGCCGGGCGAGACCGTGCATTTCGAAACGCTCGATGCCTCGTCCGGGCAGCTCACGGCCACCTCGACGGCGACCGACCTGGAGAAGCTCGACCTGGCCCGGGTCAACCCGGTCACGGGGCCGGTATACGTCGACGGCGCCAAGCCGGGCGACGCGCTGAAGGTGAGCGTGCTGGCGTTCCGCCCGTCGGGCTGGGGCTGGACGGGGAACATCCCGGGATTCGGCCTGCTCAGCGATCAGTTCCCGAAGGCCAGGCTGCACCACTGGAGCTACGATCCGGGCCTCGCTCCCGCGATGTACGGGCCGGGCGGTCGCGTACCCCTCCGGCCCTTCACCGGGACCATCGGTGTCGCGCCCGCGGCCCCCGGGCTTCACAGCATCATTCCGCCCCGCAATGTCGGCGGGAACATGGACGCCCGAGACATCGCGGAGGGCGCCGAGCTCTACCTCCCGATCGAGGTCGAGGGCGCGATCTTCTCCGTCGGTGATACGCATGCGGCCCAAGGCGACGGGGAGGTGTGCGGCACCGCCATCGAAACCCCGATCGACGTCACGCTGAAGTTCGAGCTGGTGAAGGGCGCCAATCTCCGCTCACCGCGGTATGCCACGCCCGGCCCCGTCACCAGGCACTTCGATGCGAAGGGGTACGAGGTGACGACGGGTATCGGGCCGGACCTCATGGCGGGGGCACGGATGGCGGTGTCGGAAATGATCGAGCTCCTGGCCCGGCGCTTCGGCTACGCGCCCGTCGACGCGTACATGCTGTGCAGCGTCTGCGCGGATCTGCGAATCAGCTCGATCGTGGATGTGCCGAATTGGGTCGTCTCGTTCTACTTCCCGCGCGTGGTCGTCGAATAACGGCTACGCCGGAGATCTTGCCCGCTCGGGACTGCCTGCATTACTCTCGCCCAATGATGACTCGTTCGGTGTGGATACGGCTGATCGGGTTGGTGCTCGCGCTGGGGATCATCCAGGCCGCGCCGGCCCGGAGCCCGGCTCAGACCTCGACGCGCGTGTACCGCGTCGGCATGCTCGCCATGGGCAGCCGGACGCCCGACGGCCGTCCGCCCGCCGCGCTCCGTGAGGGGCTCCAGGAGCTCGGCTACATCGAAGGTAGGAACATCGTGTACGAGGCGCGCTGGGCGGAGGGGCGGGCCGACCGGCTGCCCGCGCTCGCCGCGGAGCTCGTGAACGCGCGGGTGGACGTGATCGTCACCCAGGGCGGGCCGCCGACGCCGGCGGCCAAGGCGGCGACCTCGACGATTCCCATCGTCATGTCCCAGGCCGCCGGGGACGCGGTCGAGCTGCGATGGATCGACAGCCTGGCCCGCCCGGGCGGGAACGTCACCGGGCTCACCGACGAATCCGTTCAGCTCAGCGCCAAGCGCATGGAGCTCTTGAAGGAGGCGATCCCGAAGGCGTCGGTGATTGCGGTGCTCTGGAACGCCAGCGACCAGGGGATGACGCTCCGCTACCACAAGATCGAGGAGGCGGCCCGCGTCCTCGGCGTGAAGGTGCAGCCCATCGAGGTGCGGACGCCCGACGACTTCGACGCGGCCTTCGCTACCATGACGCGCCGGCGTCCTGATGCCATGTTCCTCGTGGCGGACGGGCTGACGACCATCAACGGCACGCGCGTGGTCGAGTTCGCCAACGCCCAGCGCATCCCCGCCATGTACGAGTGGAATTTCCTGGTCCGCGCCGGCGGGCTGCTCTCCTATGGTGTCGTGCCGGCTGACGGCTTCCGTCGCGCCGCCGTGTACGTGGATCGCATCTTCAAGGGCGCCAAGCCGTCAGAGCTCCCCGCCGAACAGCCGACGCGTTACGTACTCTCGGTGAACATGAAGACCGCGGCCGCGCTCGGTGTGACGCTTCCGCCGTCCTTGCGGCTCAGGGCCGACGACGTGGTCGAGTAGCGGAGCCGGACTCGCCTACGCCGCGGTGGCAGCGAGGGGCGCGCGGAGCGCGAGGGTCAGGGGCAAGGTGGCGAAGACCGCGACCCCGATCGTCGTCAGAGTGAGGACGACCCCGCCCCAGTCGCTGAGGAGCCCGTAGGCGAACGGGGAGAGCGCGGAAGCGGTGATGCCCACCGTGTAGAACACCGCGTAGCTCCGCGCGCGCTTGTCGCTGGTGACGAGGTCGGCCACCGTCCCGTAGAGCACCGACGAGGTCCCGTTGAGCGCGATGCCCAGCGGAACCAGCATGAGCAGGCAGCCGCCCAGGGGCAGCGCGAGCAGCAGAAGGATGCCGACCCCGGTGGCCGCCTCCGTCAGGATCACGGTCCGGATCACGCCCAGGCGATCGGCGAGCGCGCCGCAGGCGAGCTTGCCCGCGGCGCCGCCCGCGAACACGAGCATGAGGGCCACGCCGACCGTTTGCACGCTCGATCCCTTGCCGATCAGCAGAAACGGCAGGAACGTGAGGAAGGCCGTGCGCGTGGAGTTGTCGATGACGTGTACCGCGGACAGCGCGCGGAATCCGCGCGCGTCCCGGATACCCCAGCCCGACGAGGAGGCGCCCGCCTCGCCTGGCTCCGCCGCCACCGCGCCACCGACCTGAAGACGCGCGAGCGCGGCGATCACGAGCGCGGCGGCCAGCAGCCCGAGCACGGCGTAGCCGCGGGTGGCTTCACGCCAGCCCACCCAGGTGGCGAGGAGCGCGACCGCCGCCGGGACCGCGACCTTGCCGAGGTCGCCGGAGAAGTTGTACGTGCCGAGCGCCATCCGACGCGCCCCCCCGTCGTAGGCCTTGGAGACGAGCGACGACGAGAGGGGATGCTGCACCGACGAGCCGAGACCCCCGACGAGGAGACACAGGAGCAGACCCACGAACCCCCCGGCCAGGCCGGCGGCGATGAAACCCAGGGCGGTGACCGCGGTGCCCGCGGCGAGAAGGCGCGCCTCGCCCCATCGCTCGGCGAGGAGGCCGGCGGGAATCTGGCCGCTCGCCATCCCGCCGCTGTAGGCGGTCTTGAGCAGGCCGACCTGGGCGAAGTTCAGACCGAACTCCGCGCTCCAGATGGGCAGGAGCACGTAGATGATGTCGGAGAAGCCGTCGTGAACGAAGTGGGTCGCGCAGGCCGTGCCCAGCACCGCGCGCGCCCGGCGGATCATACGCGCGATTGTGACACGGCCACGCCCCCGCGGGCAAACCCGCGGCGAATCAGTCCGGCAGCCTCGCCATGAAGTCGAGCACGGCGCGATTGAACGCGGCCGGCTGGTCGCGGTTGCCGAAATGCCCGGCCGGCGACAGGAGCACGAACTCCGCGTGCTTGATCTTCTCGGCGATCACGCGCATGGGCCCCACCGAGGGATCCTCGTCGCCGCAGATCAGCAGGGTGGGGGCGGCGATCTCGGGCAGCCGCTCGGTGATGTAGTCCATCTGCAGCAGCGCGCGCAGGGCGTTGGCGTAGCCGATCGGCTTGAGCATCCGGTACATCGCGAAGACTTCCTCGCGCGCCTTGGGGTCCAGCTTGAGGCGCCCGGACACGTTGGGATTCGACGCGATCGCGAAGTCGGCCATCGCGTCCATGCCGCCCTCGAGCACGACCTGTATGCTGCGCGCGCGCATCACCACGTTGTCCACGCTGAGCGGCAGCCCCGCTGCCGAGGACGAGTCCACGATGATGAGCGCACGCGCCCGGTCCGGGTGCTTCAAGACGAAGCGGGTCGCGATACCGGCGCCGAGGGACAGGCCCCCCACGACCGGACGCTCGAGGGCGAGGTGATCGAGGAGGTCGTGAAGGTCGAGCACCCAGTGGCCGAAGGTCACCCGGGTGGGATCGGCGGGCGCCTCCGAGCGCGCGTGCCCGCGCGGCTCCCAGAGGATCAGGCGGTGCCGGGCGGCGAGGGCGGCCACGTTGGGCTGCCACATGCCGGCATTGCCGCCGATCCCGTAGGCGAGCAGCAAGGGCTCGCCGGTCCCGTGCTCCTCGTAGTAGATCCGGACCCCGTCGGTCGTCGTGAAGTAGGCCATCAGAGGGGACCTCCTGCGAGTGTGGTACAAGAGAGGACACACCATGGAACGGTCCTTCGCGGCCGAAGTCAAGCAGCTTGCGCTCGGCGCCGGCGGGATCCTCCGCGGCGAGGGCATTCTCGCCATCACCAAGGCGCTCTTGCAGTCCGGCGTCTCGTACGTGGGAGGCTATCCGGGCGCGCCCGTCTCCCACCTCCTCGACGTGATGGCCGACGCCAACGAGAGCCTTCTCGAGCCCATGGGGGTATACTTCGACGCCTCCGCCAACGAGGCGGCGGCGGCCGCGCTCCTCGGCGCCTCCATCAACTACCCGATGCGCGGCGCGGTGACGTGGAAATCGGTGGTGGGCACCAACGTGGCCGCGGACGCGCTGTCGAACCTCGCCTCCGCCGGCGTCATCGGCGGCGCGCTCATCGTGGTGGGGGAGGACTACGGCGCGGGGGCGAGTGTGATCCAGGAGCGCACCCACGCGTTCGCGCTCAAGTCCTCGCTGCTGCTCTTCGACCCGCGTCCCGAGCTGCAGAACCTGGCGCACACGGTCGAAGAGGCCTTCGCGATATCGGAGGTCTCGAACCTCCCCGCGGTGATCAGCCTCCGCATCCGCACCGCCCACATGCGCGGGACGATGGTGTGCCGCGACAACGTCCGGCCGGCGGTGAGCATGCGCGACCGGCTGTCCGCGCACTCGTTCGACTACGCGCGGCTGAGCCACCCGCCGTCCACCTACGCCCAGGAGGCGCAGAAGTTCGAGCGGCGCCTCCCCGCGGCGCGGCGCTTCATCACCGAGCGCCGCCTCAACGAGATCGTGCCGGGCGAGCGCGCCGACGTGGGCATCGTCCTCCAGGGCGGGCTCACCCCGACCGCGCTGCGGGCCCTCTCGCTGCTGGGGCTCGCCGATCCGTTCGGCCGAAGCCGCGTGCCGCTCCTCGTGCTGAACGTCATTCACCCGCTCGTGCCCGACGAGGTGATGCACTTCATCGCCGACAAGGAGCGCGTGCTCGTGATCGAGGAAGGCATGCCCGCCTTCATCGAGCAGGAGCTCAAGGCCCTGGCCTACGAGCGTGGGCTGGGGGTCCGCATCCACGGCAAAGACCTGGTCGCGGCGCAGGGGGAGTACGTGCCCGAGGTCGTGCTGGGCGCCCTCGCGCGCTTCTTCGGGGCCGAGGCCGAGTCCCGGCGGGCCGCCCTCACCGCGCATGCGGGCCGCGCGCGCGAGATCCTGCGGGCCCCCCTGCCCAAGCGGCCGCCCGCGTTCTGCACGGGCTGCCCGGAGCGGCCGGTCTTCAGCGCGCTCAAGATCGCCCAGCGCGAGCTGGGGGAGACGCACGTGTCCGCCGATATCGGCTGCCACGCCTTCGCCACGCTGCCTCCCTTCAACATGGGCAACACCATTCTCGGCTACGGCATGGGCCTCGCTTCGTCGAGCGCTGTCGCGCCCATGTTCGGCAAGCGCGTCGTCTCGATCCTCGGCGACGGCGGCTTCTGGCACTCGGGCCTCACCGCGGGGGTGGCCAACGCCGTGTTCAATCGCCAGGACTCGGTGCTGGTAATCCTGGAGAACGGCTACACGTCCGCCACCGGCCAGCAGGCCAATCCCTCGACCGGCAAGAATCCACGCGGGCAGGCCGTGCGCATGTCGATCGCCGACACCGTCAAGAGTCTCGGCGTGTCGTGGCTCCGCGTGGTGAATCCCTATCGCGTCGGCGACACGCTCGCCACCATTCGCGAGGCCATGACCACCGCGGTCGGCGGCTTGAAGGTGATCATCGCGCGCGCGGAGTGCCAGCTCGAGCGGCAGCGTCGCGTGCGGCCGCAGATCGCCGCCCAGCTCAAGGCGGGCACGCGGGTGGAGACGCCGCGCTTCGGCGTGGATCCGGACGTGTGCACCGGCGACAAGTCGTGCATGCGCTTCAACGGCTGTCCGTCGCTCACCCTGGGGGAGAGCGGCGACCCGCTCCGCGAGGATCCGGTGGCGCGCGTGGATCAGAGCTGCGTGGGGTGCGGGCTCTGTGGCGAGGTGGCCCACGCGGCCGTGCTCTGCCCCTCGTTCTACGAGGCGCGCGTCGTGCATCATCCCGGGTGGTGGGAGCGCGTGCTCGCGCGGCTCCGTGGCCGGCTCATCGGCTGGCTCCAGACGGCCTGACCGATGGCTGCGGACGTCCCACGCCCCATTTCGATCCTGATCGCCGCCCTCGGTGGGCAGGGGGGCGGCGTGCTCACGGACTGGATCGTGGGCGCCGCCGAGCATGCGGGTCTTCCCGCGCAGGCCACCTCGACTCCCGGCGTGGCCCAGCGGACGGGCGCTACCACCTACTACGTCGAGGTCTATCCGGTGGTGACTCCGCCCGGCGCCCCGCGCCCGGTCTTTTCCCTCTATCCGACACCGGGCGACGTGGACGTCATCGTTGCCTCAGAGTTTTTGGAGGCCGGGCGCACGCTCGAGCTCGACTATGCCTCGCCCACCCGGACCACGCTGGTCGCGAGCAGCCACCGGCTCTTCGCCATCGGCGAACGGTCCGCGCTGGGCGACGGGATCTTCCCCGCCGAGCGGCTCCGTGAAGCGGCTCGGACGCTGACCCGCCGCACCATCGTCTTCGATGCGCTCGACGCCGCACGGAGCGCCGGCTCCGAGGTCAACGCCGTGCTCCTGGGGGCGTTCGCCGCCACCGGCGCCCTCCCGCTGCCCGACTCGGCGTTCGAGACGGCGATCCGGGAAGGCGTGGCCGCCGAGAAGAACCTGGCCGGCTTCCGGGCGGGCCGGGAGATCGCCACGCTGGGGACGAGCCTCGACGTGCCGCGCCCGGCCGCGCGCCCGTGGGGGGAGACGCGCGCGGCGCGGGCGGCCGCGCTGGGGCGGCGCGGGCCCGCCTTCCTCGCCCTGTGCGCGAAGGCCGAGGCGGCGCTCGACCTCGCCCTGCATCCAACCGTCGGGGAGGCACTGGCGCGCCTCATTGACTATCAGGATGCCCGCTACGCGGAGCGATGGCTCGGGCTCGTGGACGAGATCCGAGCGGTGGATCCGGACACGCGGCTGACCGAGCGTGTCGCGCGGCGGCTCGCGCTATGGGCGACCTACGAGGACGCCATTCGGGTGGCCGACCTCAAGACTCGGCGGTCGCGCTTCGCCCGGATCCGGGCGGAGCAGGCCGCGCCCGAGGGCGCCGTGCTGGTCGTCACCGACTATCTCAAGCCCGACCTCGACGAGATCTACGGGCTGCTTCCCGCCGCAATCGGCGGCCGCATCGCGCGCTGCGCAGAGGCGCGCTGGCCCGAGGAGCGGCCCGCGCTGGGTCAGCACGTGCGGACCACCACGGTGCTCGGCTTTCTGCGCGTGTGGGGGCTCGGGCGACTGCGCTTCCTCCGGCCTCGTTCGCTGCGCGCCGCGCGAGAGTGGGCGCTCATCGAACGCTGGCGCCGGGCGGTGCTGGAGTGCGCGGCGGTCGACACCGAGCTGGCTATCGAGGTGGCGGAGACTGCCGCCGTCGTGCGGGGCTACGGCGGCGTGCGGCGGCGACTCGCTGCCGCCTTCGGCCGGCTCCTCGACGAGATCGTCGCCCCTGCGGTGGCGCGCGACCGCGCGGCCGGAGCGGGGTACGCGCGCTCGCGCCGTATCGTTGCGGAGGCTCGCCGGTTGCTCCTCGCCGATGAGCAGGGTATCGGCGCCGCCCTGAACCTCGTCGTGGGAACCGCGTAGGCCATGGCCGACAATGTCCTGCTCGAGCGCAAGGGGCCCATCGCCACCGTCACCCTGTCGCGTCCCGACCGCCGGAATTCGCTGAGCGACGAGATGCTCAGCGACCTCGTCACCGCCTTCTCCGCCCTGCGCGACGACGATTCGACGCGGGTGGTGATCGTCACCGGCGCGCCCCCCATCTTCTCCGCCGGCGCCGATGCGCCCTTCAAGAAGGGGATGTCCGAGGAGGAGCGGCGGCGCATGTTCACGTCGCGGAAGAGCCAGTTCCGTCGGCTCTTCGAGCGCGCCAACGTGCTGCTGGAGAACCTCGAGCAGGTGACGATCGGCGCCATCAACGGCCACGCCGTCGGGGGCGGGTGGGGGCTCGCGCTTGCGTGCGACTTCCGCATCGCCGCCGCCGAGGCCGAGTTCTGGATCCCGGAGGTGGATCTCGGGGTGCCCCTCGGCGTGGCCACGACCACGCGCTTCGTGCGGCTGCTCGGTCCCGCGCGCGCCAAGGACGTCATCATCGGCGGCCGCCGATACTCCGCCGCCGAGTGCCTCACCCTCGGGCTCGTGCACGCGGTGCACCCGGGCGCGAGCCTGGCCGGCGCTATCCAGGCCTACGCGGAGCGGCTGGCCGCCAAGCCCTTTCGGCCCATGGCCGAGATGAAAGCCCGCATCAACGCCCTCGCGCGCACTGGGGTCCCCGAGGTGAACGCGATGACCGAGGGGTTCCTCGACCGCGGGTGAGTGGTATCCGGCCGGATACGGATTGACCGCGCGCCGGGCAGCGGCGAGACTCGCCCCATGGCCACGATCCTTCCCGACGAGGTGCCGTCCCGCTGGCTCGGCCAGATCCGTGCCCTGTTCGAGGCTTCGAAGGACGAGACCCGTTTCTTGATCGAGGCTTCGAAAGAGGAGGCGCGTTCCTTGATCGAGGCTTCGAAGGGCGAGACCCGCTCCTTGATCGAAGCTTCGAAGGAGGAGACGCGTACCTTGATCGAGGCTTCGAAGGAGGACACGCGTACGTTGATCGAGGCCTCGGCGAGCGAGACGCGGCGTCACTTCGACGTGGTCGCCGAAGGCCTCCGCTCCGACATTCGGGCCATCGCGGAAGGGCACGCGACGCTCAACGACAAGCTCGACGGGTTTCAGGCGGAGGTGCGGCGGGAGTTTCGCCGCGTCGATCGCCGCCTCATGCGACTCGAAGCGCGGCGCTGAGCGCCGGCCCGCGCGCCTAGGCCTCTCGCGGGGACTTCCCCCGCAGCTCATCGTAGACGTTTCGGCAGCGTGTCTCCCTGACGGCGAGACCGATGAGCACCGCTGCCAGCATGAACGCGGCGCAGACGAAGAACGCCGCACGGTAGGCCTCGGCCGGATAGACTCGCGCTCCGCCCGCCATCGCGCCCGTCCAGCGCGCGTCCAGCACGGCACCGATCGGTCCCTGCGTGACGGCGGCAGCGATGAAGCCGCCGAGGTTCACCACGGCGACGGCGCTGCCCGCCAGCGAGGGGGGATTGACCTCGCGCCCGATGGGCCAGGTGAGGACGAAGGCGCTGCCCACGAGCCCCATCGCGAACAGAAGGGCGGCCACGGCGGTGAGGGACAGCGCCCCTGCGGTGGACGCGAACACCGTCCAGAGAGCCAGCTGCGCGCCGGCCAGCGCCATGAAGGGCAGCTTCCGGCGGCGGAGCAGATGATCGGAGACCCAGCCGGTGAGGGGGCCCGACGCGAGCAGCGCCAGCGGCGTCGCGCTCGCGTAGAGCGCCGCGTGCGTCATGCCGAGCCCGTAGGCATCGCGCAGGAACGGCACGCCCCAGAGCATGAGGTTGCCCATCGCCGCGTAGAGGAAGAAGAACGAGAGGAACGGCGGCCAGGTGTGGGGGTTGCGGAGCACGGCCAGCGTGCCCGCCGTGACCTCCGAGAGGCGCGGGGCCTCCGAGGGCGCGGCGGCCCCGCCGGCATCGGGAGCGTCGCGAACCAGGGCAAGGCACGCCGCCGTCCCGATCAGCGTGAGCAGGGTGATCAGCCAGAGCGCGCCGCGCCAGCCGACCCACGCGCTGAGCGCGGCCAGCGGCGCCGTGGCCACGAGCGAGCCGAGCACGCCGACGGAGGCGGTCAGGGCGGAGATGGTGCCGAAGCGTTCGGGGGGAAACCACGCGGCGCCGAGTTTCAGCGCGCCGATGAAGATCACGGTGGCGCCCGCACCGATGACGAAGCGTCCCGCGAACAGCACGGTCGGCGTGTTCGCGGCTGCCATCGCGAGGGTGCCGAGCCCCATGATCGCGCTGCCCCCGGCCAGCACCCGGCGCGCGCCGAATGCGTCGATCAGGAGGCCGCCCGGCAACATGAAGCCCGCGTAGCTGTAGAAATAGGTCGCGGAGAGCAGGCCCACCATCGTGCCGGTGGCATTGAACGCCTCCATGAAGTCCCTGGCCAGCACGCCGGGAGCCACGCGGTGCAAGAAGGCGATCAGGAACAGGTACGCCGCGATGCCCCACATGAGCCACCGCGTCCGGCTGCTCCGGGCGGCGGCGGACGCGGGCGCCGAGCGCAGCGCCATCAACGGGTCCAGAAGCCGAGAGGATCGCACGCGCGCACGATCGCGATCTCCTCCGCAGTCGGTGTGGGTGTCTCGCGGACGTCGGGGGCCAGCCGCAGCGCCCAGCCGGTGGCCTCGCGGACGCGATCGACGCTCTGTCCCGGGTGATAGGACGCGAGCACCATCTCCGATGTCTCGGGATCGAATCGGAACACCGCCAGCGTGGTGATCACCGCGGCGGGGCCGCCGCCGGGCAGTCCCACTCGCTGCCGCCAGCCCGTGCCGCTCCCGAACCCCGGCGAGGTGATGAAGTCGACCCGCTCGCGGAAGCGGTGCTTCTCCTGGGGCATGATGACCACGAAGCGCTTGGACAGCGCCGCGATGTCGCCGCCGCCGCCGGAGCCGGGCAGGCGCACGCGCGGCCGGCGCCAGTCGCCCACGTAGCTGGTGTTGAGGTTGCCGTGTCGGTCGATCTCGGCCCCGCCGATGAAGCCCAGGTCCACCAGCCCTTGTTGTAGCACGCCCATGATCTCGCGGGTGCCGGTGGACCACACCGCGCCGGGTAGATTCGGCGTGTCGCTCATGGTCATCAACGTCTGGTCGGCGGGGCGGTCGCGCACGATGCCGTTCTCGAAGAGGCCGACCGCCCGGGGGGCATGCGTGCGCTTCGCGAATGCGAAGGCGAGCAGAGGCAAGCGCATGCCGACGAAGACGGTTTCGCCGTCGCGGATCTCGCGGCCCGCCGCGATTACCATGAGCTCCCGCTCGGTGTAGCCCGCGGGAACGGGCCGCGCCGACGGGCTCATTCGCCGAGATCCACGGGCAGGGAGGGCCGGGGTATCTTCGCGCGCAGCGCGTCCAGCCGCGCGGCGCCGATCCGCGCGAGAAACCCCTTCCAGTCGCCCGACTCGAGCACCCAGTGGCGGAGCCAGTCCCGCGTCCCCTCGACGGTGCGTGTGTCGGTGTGGTAGCGGGCAAAGAACCCATGGTCGCGCGCGTAGAAGCCCTGGAGCGGCGAAGGGTATGCCCCGAACGGCTCGTGGACCACGGCGGCAATCTTGCCGGGCGGCGCCAGCACGAGATTGGGATCGCTCAGGATCTCGTCCGTCGTCCGGATCTCCTCTGCGACGATGATCACCCGGCGGCAGGCGAGGGCGGCCTCGCGCGTCACGCCCAGGGTCCCCCACGCGTGCGCATGGCCCTCCGCGTCCGCGCGCTGCACGTGGAGGATGGCCACGTCCGGCGTGAGGGCGGGGATCAGCGCCACCGGCGCGCCCGACCAGGGGTCGGTGGCGGTCCGGAAATGCGGGTTCGATTCGAGCAGCCCGGTGCCGAGCAGGCTGTGGGTGGGGATGTAGGGCGCGCCGGTCGAGCCGGCGAGCAGGGCCATGGCCAGGCTCAGGTTCGTGTGGTCTTCGACGGCCAGCGGCGCCGGCACGCCCTGCTCGCATGCGCGCCGGTAATTGTGACCCAGTCCCTCGCTCACATTGCCCACCCAAGCGGCGATGATCCGGCTCGCGCAGCCGGCGCCCACGAGCTGATCGAAGAGGATGTCGGAGATGGGGCCGATCAGCGTGAGGTCTCGCCGGGCCTGCCGGATGAGCTCGTGGCCTGCCGCATAGGGAATGGCCGCCTCGAGGGCCGTGCCCATGCACACGGAGGAGCCGTCCAGGACGAAGCGGGCGATCGCCTCCCTCAGCGTGACGAGCTTGGACGCGGACACCCGGTCATCTTAACCCGCTTCGGCGGCCGGCCCGCGGGGCGCGAGCGCGGTTTCTCATCTCTGGCTCATCGCCCTCTCATCTGCGGTTGCTAGGGTGGGCCCCGGGGGCCTCTACGCCAATATTCAGATCGCGGAGTCGCGAAGAAACGGACGCGATCGCACAGTATCTGCTCGAGATCGATCGCATCCAGCGCCTCACGCCTGCCGGCGAGGTGGCAGTGGGGCGCCGGATCGAAACCGCGCGAGCCGCGGCCCTGCGTGTCCTGTCGGAGCTCCCGCCCGGGGTCGTCGCGCGGGCCAAGCTCGAGCTGCGAACGGGAGGTCGGCCGCTCTACCCCGCGCAGGTCGATCGCCTCGTGACGACGGTCCGGGCGCGCGCGGCCGCCCCGTCCGGCCGCTCGGCGACGGTCTACGCCGCACTCGAGCGCTGCGAGGGACGGCTCCGTGCCGCCAAGCGCGCCCTCATGGAAGCCAACCTGCGGCTGGTGGTGTCGATCGCCAAGCGTTACGCTGGGGGGAGCATGGGCCTTCTGGATCTGATCCAGGAGGGGAACATCGGCCTCATGAAGGCGGTCGACCGCTTCGACTATCGTCGCGGCTTCCGGTTCTCGACCTATGCCACGTGGTGGATTCGTCAATGCATCGTGCGGGCTCTCGCCGATCAGTCGCGCCTCATCCGGACGCCCGCCCACGTCGTGCAGAGCGCGTGCCGGTTGAATCGGGTCCGTCACGCCCTGCGCATGGATCTGGGACGCGAGCCGACGACGCGGGAGCTGGCGCGCAGAGCCGGGATGTCGGAGGACGCCGTCCGCTTCGTTGGAGGGGCGGCGCATTCAACGGTATCGCTGGGCACCCCGGTCGGGGAGAGCTCGGTGCTCGGGGACTTCCTGGAGGACCAGACGACCCCCCGGCCGCTCGAGCCCCTGCTCCGCGAGGACCTTGCCGAGGTGGTGCGCCGAGGCGTGGACAGCTTGCCGCCGCGGGAGCAGGAGATCCTGCGGCTCCGATTCGGCCTGGACGGCGAGAAGGAGCACACGCTGGAGGCGATCGGGGTCCGCCTGTCGGTGACCCGTGAGCGTATTCGACAAATACAAACGCGCGCGCTGCAGAGGCTGGCATGCGCGATCAATGGAGACGGCACATGGCGGAGACCGGAATGACGGGACGATGCTCGCGACGGGCCATGATCGGGTGGGGGGCGCTGGGACTGCTCGTGACCGCATGGCCGCGGCGCGCGGAGGCGCAGCAGAAGATCGCCCCGAACCTCGTGCAGTACCAGCAGAAGCCCAAGGGCAATCAGGAGTGCGACCAGTGCCTGCACTTCGTCGCGCCCAATCAGTGCAAGGTGGTCTCGGGCGCGATCAATCCCAAGGGCTGGTGCGCGCTCTTCGCCGCCAAGCCCAAGTAGGCGCGCGCGGCTACTTCTTCATGCGGCTCAGCTTGGACCCCTGGAGCCCGACGCCGCCCATCAGCCCCTTCTGATTGAAGAACATGGCCGCGATGTCCTTCTGGGCCGTCGAGGTCGAGAAGGACTTGGCGGTCCCGCTGTCGAGCACGACGAGGCTCGGCCCCGAGCCCAGCTCGAAGCCGCCGGACTCCTCCAGGTACTTGACGGCGTGGTCGGTCAGGAAGAAGAGCATGTAGCCGAACGACTGGACGCCGGCCTGAAACCCATAGGACGCGGCGACCGAGTTGTAGTAGCCGACGGTCATGCCCTTCTTCCGCATCGCGCCCTCGCCGTACTGAGCACCGAACATGAAGCCGGCCTTGTAGATCCTCGGGAATATCAACACTGCCTTGGATTTCGCAACGATGTCCCGGGTCTCGGGCACGGCCTGAAGCGCCTTCTCGATGGCCGCGTCCACTTCACGGTCAATCTCGGCCGCCGACGCGGCGAGGGCCGGGGCAACCCGCATCGCCACAGTAGGAATCAGGGCCAACGCCCCCTTGAGCACCGCCCGCCGTCCTTCGAGCTTCATCGCGCCTCCGGTCCGGGATCGCATGGCTACTTGATGAGGGGGATGGACTGCGCGAGGTCGTAGTCGACCACCGCGCGGAGCTTGTTCTCGATCTGGTAGAGCTGCGCGACCTTCTTGGCCGGCAGCACCTGCAGGAACTGGGGCGCGTACTTCTTGAGCAGGGCGGGGTGGTTCGTCTGAAGCGCCAGGAAGTCCGAGATCAGCTTGCCGGCGGCCTCGTCGCTGAGGTTCTGGTAATTCTGCGAGTAGGCGTCGATGAGCTGGAGCACCCGGTCGTAGTGCTGGACCATGTCGCTTTGATAGGCGTTGTAGACCGGCCAGAACGCCTTGCCCTCGGCGTCGGTCAGCTGGAGCGCCGAGGCGAGGACCAGCTTCTTGTCCGCGCGCAGCTTCTCGCGAAGGATCTCCATGTCGTCGGTGGGCCGGGTCTGCGCCGCCGCCACCCCCGCGGTCAAACAGGTCAGAGCCGTCGCGAGGGTCACGACGACGAGCATCACGCTTCGCATATCGGCACGCTCCTTTGGCGAGAGGTCGACTCTAGCGACCCGAGTCTAGGTCCACCGCGTCGGGCCCAGCAAGTACGACCCTTGGGGCCGGGTGATGAGGAGGTGGCGGGCTCCCTCGGGGGCGCTTGACACCCTAGCGAAGAGTTCAGTTATACTTAATCGTGCTTTCGCCATCCGGTAAGTCATCAGCGGAGGCCCCGCGGTTGCGCCTGGCGCTGACCGTCAACGGCGAGGTGCGCGAGCTGATCGCGCCGGTCCACAAGACCCTGCTCGAGGTACTCCGGGAGGACCTCGATCTCACCGGGACCAAGCACGGCTGCGAGCTCGGCGAGTGCGGCACCTGCACGGTGCTCGTCGACGGTGAGCCGGTGCTCTCCTGTCTGGCCTTGCCGGTGGAGTGCCAGGGCCGCCGGATCGAGACGGTGGAGGGGATGGCGGAGCATGGGCGCCTGCATCCGCTCCAGCAGGCCTTCGCGGAGCTCGGCGCGGCCCAGTGCGGCTACTGCACGCCCGGCATCCTCGTGACCGCGAAGGCGCTCCTGGCCGAGACGCCCGTGCCAACTCGCGACGAGGTCCGCCATGCGCTCGCCGGCAATCTCTGCCGCTGCACCGGCTACACGAAGATCCTGGACGCGGTCGAGCTGGCCGCGCTCCGGATGCGGGGAGGGACCCGCTCATGAGCAAGCGCTTCTCCGTCATCGGCCAGTCGCGGCCCAAGATCGACGCCTGGGCCAAGGTCACCGGCGAGACCAAGTACGCGGATGACCTCGTGCTGCCTCGCATGGCCTACGGCAAGCTCCTGCGCAGTTCGCATCCGCATGCGCGCATCGTGCGCATCGACACCGCTCGCGCGGCGGCCCTGCCGGGCGTGTATGCGGTCATCACCGGCCACGACCTCCCCCGGGTGAAGTTCGGCATCCTGCCCGTGTCGCAGGACGAGGAGGCGCTCTGCACGGACAAGGTCCGCATGGTCGGGGATCCGGTGGCGGCGGTCGCCGCGGTGGACGAGGAGACGGCGGAGCGTGCGACCGAGCTGATCGAGGTGGAGTACGCGCCCCTGCCCGCGCTGATGTCGATCGAGGATGCCCTCAAGCACCCCGACGTCCGCATCCACGAGTACGGCGACGGCCCGAACGTCCACAAGGCGGTGGCCCTCCAGTTCGGCGACGTGGACGCCGCGTTCGCGGCGTCGGATCTCGTCCGCGAGGACGTCTTCTTCTTCGAGGGCAACACGCATCTGCCGCTGGAGCAGCACGCCGCGGTGGCGCACTGGGGGCCGGACGGCAAGCTGACCCTCTGGTCGTCCACCCAGACGCCGCACTACGTGCACCGCCTGCTGGGGAAGATCCTCGACGTGCCGCAGGCGCACATCCGGGTGATCGCGGCGCCCGTCGGCGGCGGCTTCGGCGGCAAGCTCGACCCCTTCGCGCACGAGATCGCGGCGTGCAAGCTCTCCCAGCTCATCGGGCGGCCGGTGAAGATCGCGCTCACCCGCGAAGAGGTCTTCTATGTGCACCGGGGTCGGCACCCCGTGCTCATGTGGGTGAAGACGGGGTTCCGCAAGGACGGCGCCATCACTGGGATGCACTTCCGCACCTGGCTCGACGGGGGCGCCTACGGCTCCTACGGCGTGGCGTCGACCTTCTACACGGGCGCGTTGCAGACCGTCACGTACAAGGTGCCGGTGTACAAGTTCGAGGGCGCGCGGATCTTCACCAACAAGCCCCCGTGCGGCCCCA
Organism: Candidatus Methylomirabilota bacterium; assembly: GCA_035764725.1. NCBI lineage: Bacteria > Methylomirabilota (SeqCode) > Candidatus Methylomirabilota bacterium. Next base: position 19,998 of record DASTYT010000040.1, read on the forward strand.
AGCGCGGCCACGGCACGCCTCAGCCGCGCTTCGCGCTCGAGTGCCAGCTCGACAAGGCGGCGGAGCAGCTCGGTCTCGACCCCGCCGACATGCGGCGCCGGAACCTCGCCGAGCCGTTCACCAAGACCGCGAATCATCTGACCGTCACGACGATCGGGTTGGGGGAGTGCATCGACCGCGTCGTCGAGGCCTCGGGCTGGCGGCAGAAGTGGAACGCCCTCCCGCGCGGGAAGGGGATCGGCATCGCGTGCTCGTCCTACCTCACCGGCGCAGGCACCGCCATCTACTGGAACGACATGCCGCACTCGGGCGTGGTCGTGCGGGCCGACCGGAGCGGCGGGGTGTCGATTCTCTGCGGGGCGACGGACATCGGGCAGGGCTCGGACTCGGTGCTGGCCTACCTCGTGGCGGAGGTGCTCGGGATCGAGCCCAAGGACATCCGCGTGCACGTGGCGGACACGGACCTCACCCCCGTGGACCTCGGCTCGTACTCCTCGCGCGTGACGCTCATGGCCGGCAACGCCGCCATCCAGGCGGCCGAGCGGCTGCGTGCGAAGATCTTCGAGGCGGTCGCGGGCAAGCTCGAGGTGGATGCGAGCCGGTTGGTCGCCCGCGACCGCCGGGTGTTCGTCGCCGACGACGAGGAGCGGGGCGTGTCGTTCCAGGACGCGGTCGTGCTGGGAGAGAGCCGGCACGGTGTGCTCGCGTTCCCCGGCTCGTACGCGCCGCCCAAGCGGGCGGGGAAGTACAAGGGCGGTGGCGTCGGCCCCTCGCCGTGCTACTCCTACTCGGCCTGCGTGGTCGAGGTTGACGTCGACGAGGAGACCGGGGACGTCAAGCCCACCGAGGTGTGGATCGCCCACGACATCGGCCGCGCCCTGAACCCGCTGCTCGCGGAAGGCCAGGTCGAGGGCTCCGTCTACATGGGGCTCGGCGAGGTGCTGATGGAGGAACAAGTCTTCCGCAAGGGCGTGCACAAGATCCCATCGATGCTCGAGTACAAGAGCCCGACCACGCTCGAGACGCCGGAGATCCACACCATCCTGGTGGAGACCGACGACCCCGACGGGCCATTCGGCGCCAAGGAAGCGGGCCAGGGCCCGCTCCTCCCGGTGATTCCCGCGGTGGCGAACGCGGTGTGGAGCGCGGTGGGCGTCCGCGTGGACGAGATCCCGATCACGCCCGACAAGGTGCTCAAGGGCCTCGAGCTCCGGCGTCAAGGCAAGACGCCGCGGGTGGGGCCCGCGCGGCTGCCGCTCTTTACCTTTCCCGCGCCGCGCGCCGTCGAGTCCGCGTTCGGCCAGCCGGCCGACGATATTGCCGTGAGGCCCTTCTCGTCATGATGCGGCTGCCGCCGTTTCGCTATCTCGCCCCCGTTTCCGTGGCCGACGCGGCGAAGCTCATGGCCGACCACGGGTCCGCCGCCATGCTGGTGGCGGGCGGCACCGACCTCTTCCCCAACATGAAGCGGCGCCAGTTCGAGCCCTCGGTGCTGGTGGGGCTTCGCGGGATTCGTGATCTCTCCGGGGTGAGGTGCGAGCCGGCGGGCGGGCTTCGCATCGGCGCCGGCACCACCCTGACCGCGGTCGCCCGGCACCCCGATCTCGCGACCGCCTATTCGGCGCTCGCCACCGCGGCAGGCGTCGTGTCAACGCCGCAGCTCCGCGCCATGGGCACGCTCGGGGGCAATGTCTGTGTGGACACGCGCTGCAACTACTACAACCAGTCCTACCAGTGGCGCAAAGCCGTCAACTTCTGCATGAAGAAGGACGGTGAGATCTGTCTGGTCGCACCCGGCAGCCCGCGCTGCTGGGCCGTCTCCTCCTCGGACACCGCGCCCGTCCTCTGGAGCTTGGGCGCGACGGTCCGGCTGGTCGGGCCGAGCGGCGAGCGCACGATTCCCATCGCCGCGCTCTATCGCGACGACGGCATCGAGTATCTCGCCAAGCGGCCCGACGAGGTGCTCGTCGACATCCACCTGCCGCCCGCCGACGGCATCCACAGCGTGTACCTGAAGCTTCGCCGCCGCGGCGCGTTCGATTTCCCGGTCCTGGGCGTCGCGGTGGCCCTGCAGATGGACGCTGACCGCATAGCGTCCGCGCGCATCGTGCTCGGCGCGGTGGCCTCGCTCCCGCGCGAGGCCGCGGAGGCGGCCGGGATGCTCGCCGGGCAGCGGCTCGAGCCCGACCTGATCGCCGCGGTGGCGGAGCGCGCGGCGCGGCCGTCCAAGCCTCTGGACAACACCGACCTCACGCATCCCTATCGGAAGAAGATGACCCGCGTCTACGTGGAGCGGGCCCTGCGACGGCTGGCCGGGCTGGCGGACGGCGGCCGTCCCGATCCTTTCATCGAGGAGGCGAGACCGTGACCTCACTGGGCGAGCGGATCAAGGCCCTTCGCGCGGAGCGCGTGCTGCAGCAGCGTCAGCTCGCCGAGAAAGCGGGTCTCACGCCGAGCATGCTGTCGCAGATCGAGTCGGGCCGCCTCACACCTTCGCTCCACACGCTCGGGCGCCTCGCCGGCGCGCTCGGCATCCCCATCGCGTCGCTCTTCGAGCAGGGCCCGCAGGGGCGGCTGCACGTGACGCGGAAGAGCGACTACCCGGTGGTCTCGTTCGACGGCAGCTCGGAGAAGTGGCACGTGCTCGGCGCCGGCCTCTTCCAGGGCAAGATCCGCGCGGTAGTGAGCACCCTCGGCCCTCGCGCGAAGGGCGTGAAGACCGAGAAGGTCATCCTCGATCCGGGTCAGATGAAGCTCCTCTACGTCCTCGAAGGGAAGGTCGCCTTGCACTACAATGGCGGCACCCACCCGCTCGAGGTGGGCGACAGCGCCTATCTGGACGGCGGCAGCCCCCACGGGTGGGAGAACCTCGGGCCCCGGACGGCCAAGGTGCTCTGGGTCATTCTGGGCTGATGGGAGAGGAACCGATGACGGAGCCGACGCGGACGATCGTGGACTTCCGGACCGAGCCGTCCCGGTACCGGCACTGGAAGCTCTCGATCGACGGACGGGTCGCGACGCTCCGGATGGACGTCGACGAGGCCGGCGGGCTGGTGCCCGGCTACGAGCTCAAGCTGAACTCGTACGACCTCGGCGTGGACATCGAGCTCCACGACGCCATCCAGCGCCTGCGCTTCGAGCATCCCGAGGTCGGCGCGGTCATCTTGACGTCCGGCAAGGAGCGGATCTTCTGCGCGGGCGCGAACATCCGCATGCTCAACCAGTCGTCGCACGGCTGGAAGGTGAACTTCTGCAAGTTCACCAACGAGACGCGCAACGGGATCGAGGAAGCCACCGCCGAGTCGAAGCAGGCGTGGATCTGCGCGGTGAACGGGCCCTGCGCGGGGGGTGGCTACGAGCTGGCGCTGGCCTGCGACCACATCGTCATGGCCGATGACGCCTCGACGACCGTGGCGCTGCCCGAAGTGCCGCTGCTCGCGGTCCTGCCCGGCACCGGCGGGCTCACCCGGCTCGTCGACAAGCGCCGCGTAAGGCGCGATCGCGCCGACTTCTTCTGCACGCTGGAGGAGGGCATCAAGGGTCAGCGGGCGGTGGAGTGGCGGCTGGTGGACGAGGTGGTGCCGCGCTCGCGCCTGGACGAGACCGTGAAGGTCCGTGCCGCCGCCCTGGCGGCCCGGACCGATCGGCCGGCGGACGCGCGCGGGATCGCGCTCACGCCGCTCGCCCGGACCATCGAGGGCGACCGGATCGCCTACCGCCACGTGCGCTGCGACCTCGATCGGGAGCGCGGCATCGCGGAGATCACGGTCTCGGCGCCCACCGGAGCCGCCCCCGCCGGCCTCGCCGCCATCCACGCCGCCGGCGCCGGCTTCTGGCCGCTCGCCGTGGCGCGTGAGCTCGACGACGTGATCCTGCACCTTCGTTGCAACGAGGAGGAGGTCGGCGTCTGGGTGCTCCGCACCGAAGGAAGCGCGGATGCCGTCGAGGCGCACGACCGGCTGCTGCTCGACCATCAGAGCGATTGGCTGGTCCGCGAGGTGCGGCTCTTCCTGAAGCGCGTTTTCAAGCGCCTCGACGTGACGTCGCGGTCCATCTTCGTCCTGATCGAGCCCGGGTCGTGCTTCGCCGGTACGCTCCTCGAGCTGGCTCTCGCCGCTGACCGGGCCTACATGCTCGACGGGCCGCGCGAGGGCGACGACCGGCCGGCGCCGACGGTGCGCCTCACCGGCGCGAACTTCGGGTCCTATCCCATGGTCAACGGGCTCTCGCGCCTGGCCAGCCGCTTCCTCGACGAGCCGGCCCGGGCCGACGACCTGAAGGGCCGCATCGGTCAGGACCTGGAGGCGGCGGCCGCCCTCGACGCCGGGCTCGTCACGTTCGCGCCCGACGACATCGACTGGGAGGACGAGGTCCGCATCGCGCTGGAAGAGCGCGCGGCCTTCTCACCCGACGCCCTCACGGGCATGGAGGCGTCGCTCCGCTTCGGCGGTCCCGAGACGCTCGAGAGCAAGATCTTCGCCCGGCTCACCGCGTGGCAGAACTGGATCTTCCAGCGACCCAATGCGGTCGGGCCCAAGGGTGCGCTCAAGGTGTACGGCACGGGCGAGCGCGCCGATTTCGACCGAAGGAGAGTGTGATGCCGGGCATCGATTACTCCGAGCGGATCCCGAACAACGTCAACCTCACCGAGAACCGGCGGCTCCAGCGCGCGCTCGAGGAGTGGCAGCCGAAATTCCTCGAGTGGTGGCACGACATGGGGCCGACGGGCTTTCAGGACAACGAGGTCTACCTCCGTACCGCGGTGAGCGTGGACGCGCAGGGATGGGCCCACTTCGACTGGGTACGCATGCCCGAGTACCGGTGGGGCATCTTCCTCGCCGAGCCCGAGCCGAGCCGGCTCATCAACTTCGGCGATCACAAGGGCTCGCCGGCCTGGCAGGAGGTGCCCGGTGAGTACCGCGGGGTCCTGCGCCGCCTCATCGTCACCCAGGGCGACACCGAGCCGGCGTCGGTCGAGCAGCAGCGTCATCTGGGCAAGACGTGCCCGTCGCTCTACGACCTACGCAATCTCTTCCAGGTCAACGTGGAGGAGGGGCGGCACCTCTGGGCGATGGTGTACCTTCTCGATGCCCACTTCGGGCGCGACGGCCGCGAGGAGTCCGAGGCGCTGCTCCAGCGCCGCTCGGGCGACGCCGACAAGCCGCGGATCCTCGGCGCGTTCAACGAGCGTACGCCGGACTGGCTCTCGTACCTCATGTTCTGCTTCTTCACCGATCGCGACGGCAAATATCAGCTCGCAAGCCTCGCCGAGAGCGGCTTCGACCCGCTGTCGCGCACCTGCCGCTTCATGCTCACCGAGGAAGCTCACCACATGTTCGTGGGCGAGTCGGGCGTGCAGCGGGTCGTCCAGCGGACGTGCGAGCTCATGCGCGAGCACCGGACGGACGACGTGCGGAAGCACGGGGGCATCGACCTCGCGACGATCCAGAAGTACATCAACTTCCACTGCTCGGTGTCCCTGGACCTGTTCGGCTCCGAGGTCTCCACCAACGCCGCCAACTTCTACACGATGGGGCTCAAGGGGCGCTTCGAGGAGACCAAGAAGGACGACGATCACCGGCTGAAGGACGCGACCTACACGATCGCCGACGTGCAGGGCGACCGCCTCGTCACCCGCCCGGAGGCCGCGCTCGTCTCCCTCAACGAGCGCCTGCGCGATGACTACGTCGCCGACTGCGCGCGCGGGGTCGCGCGCTGGAACCAGGTGATCAAGCAGCACAGCATCGACGTGGAGCTGCGGCTGCCCCATCGCGCCTTCCACCGCGCCATCGGCGCCTTCGCCGACGTGAAGGTGTCTCCGGACGGCCGGGTGCTCAGCCAGGCGGAGTGGGACGCGAAGCACCGTGCGTGGCTGCCGACCTCCGAGGACCAGGCCTTCGTGGGGAGTCTCATGCAGGGCGTGACGGAGCCGGGCAAGTTCGCCAGCTGGATCGCGCCGCCCCCGCGCGGGATCAACAGCAAGCCCATCGAGTTCGAGTACGTCCGGCTCCCCTGAGGAGGTCGCCATGGCGCCGCGCGCCGTCACCGGAAAGACGCTGGGTTCGCCACTGGGCATGTACTCGCACGGCATGATCGCCGGGCCCGGCGAGATCGTCGTGGTCGCCGGGCAGGTGGGCATGCGGGAGGGGCAGGTGGTGGGGGCGGGCGACGTGGGCGCCCAGACGCGTCAGGCGCTCGCCAACGTGGAGGCGGTGCTGAAGGCGGCGGGTACGTCCATGCGAGACGTGGTGCGCTTTCAGACCTTCCTCACCAGCGCCGCCGACATCGAGGGCTTCATGAGCGCCCGCCGCGCCGCATTCCCTGCCTACTTCCCGGACGGCGTGTTCCCTCCGAACACCCTGCTGGTGGTCTCGCGGCTCGTGCATCCGGAGCTTCTCGTCGAGATCGAGGCGATGGCGGTGAAGCCGGCCGCCGCGGCGCCGGCGGCGCGCGCGACCGCGCCGGCCCGCGCGGCCGCGCGGAAGGCCAAGCCCCCCGGGCGGCGCCCGGCGCGGCGGCGCAGGTGAGCGCCCCGGTGGACGGGACGTCGACGCCCATTCCCGAGCGGTTCAACGCCGCGTCCTTCTTCGTGGATCGGCACGTCGCGGAAGGGCGCGGCGGGCGCGTGGCCTTCCACCACGAGGGGGGCACCCTGACCTATGCGGGGCTCCAGGAACGGGTGAACCGCGCGGGCCATGCGCTTCAGGCGCTCGGGGTGGAGCGCGAGCAGCGCGTGCTCTGCCTCCTGCTCGACACGGCGGACTTTCTCGCCGCCTTCTGGGGCGCCATCAAGATCGGGGCGATCCCGGTGCCGCTCAACACGATGCTGCGCGCACCCGACTATCTTTACTTCCTCAACGACAGCCGGGCTACCGTGCTCGTGGTCTCGGAGCCACTCTACGCAGTGGTGGAGCCCGTGCTCGGGGAGGCGCGCTTCCTCCGCCAGGTGATCGTCACCGGCGCCGCCAAGGGGCGGGCGCTGGGCTTCGACACCCTGCTGGAGAAGGCGAGTGCGCGCCTGGATGCCGTGGAGACCTCGCGGGACGACGCCGCGTTCTGGCTCTACTCCTCGGGCTCCACCGGATTCCCGAAGGGCGCGGTACATCTCCAGCACGACATGGTGGTCTGCCTGGACACCTACGCGCGGCAGGTCCTCCGCATGACCGAGGCCGATCGTACGGTGTCGGCGGCCAAGCTCTTCTTCGCCTACGGGATGGGCAACAACATGTATTTCCCGATGGGCATGGGTGGGCAGGGAGTGCTCTACCCCGGCCGGCCGCTGCCCGAGGCGATGTTCGAGCTGATCACCAAGACGCGGCCGACCCTCTTTTTCGGGGTTCCCACCCTGTACGCGGCGATGCTGCAGGTAAGGGACGCCGACGCCAAGTACGATCTCTCGTCCCTGCGCCTCTGCGTGTCGGCGGGCGAGGCCCTGCCCGAGGAGCTTTTCAAGCGGTGGGGCGAGCGATTCGGCGTCGAGATCCTGGACGGGATCGGGACCACGGAGATCCTCCACATCTTCCTCTCGAACCGTCCAGGGAGGACGAGGCCGGGGTCGACCGGGCTCCCGGTGCCGGGCTACGAGGCGCGCATCGTGGACGACGAGGGACAGCCGGTGCCGCGCGGCGAGATCGGCAACCTGCGCGTCAAGGGCGACTCGACGATGGCGTACTACTGGAATCAGCATGAGAAGACCAAGAACACGCTGCACGGTCACTGGATCAACACCGGCGACAAGTACTACGAAGACGAGGACGGGTTCTTCTGGTACTGCGGGCGCGGCGACGACATGCTGAAGGTCGGCGGCATCTGGGTCTCGCCCGTCGAGGTCGAGAACACCCTGATCAGCCATCCTGCGGTGCTCGAGGTGGCGGTGGTGGGGCAGGAGGACGAAGAGCGCCTCGTGAAGCCCAAGGCCTACGTCGTCCTCAAGGACGGCCACGCGGCCGGCCCCGCCCTCGATGCCGAGATCAAGCAGTTCGTGAAGGACAAGATCGCGCCGTACAAATATCCCCGCTGGATCGAGTTCGTGAGCGAGCTGCCCAAGACCGCCACCGGGAAGATCCAGCGGTTCAAGCTTCGCCAGTAACCGGGGCCACACCCTCCCAGCCTTCCTACGCGCGGCGCCCGCCCGGCGGATCTCGCGCCGTGAAGTTGTCAGCGGCCGGCGCCTCTGCTACTCATGGACGCCAGGATGCGCGAGAGCAATCGGGCTTCCGCCGCCGCGGGCCTCATCGCGGCCATCGCCCGCGGCGATCGCGGCGCCTTCGAGCGCTTCTACGACGCGCACGCGGCGCTGGCGTTCGGCTTGATCCGCCGCATTCTCCGGGATCCCGAGGCGGCGAAGGAGGTGCTGCAGGAGGTGTTCTGGCAGGTGTGGCAGGACGCGCCCAGCTACGACCCCTCCCGCGGCAGCCCCGAGGCCTGGCTCGTGATGCGGGCGAAGACGCGAGCAATCGACAAGCTCCGGTCCATCCGTAGAAGAGAGCAGACGTTCGCGGCCCCGGTGGACGAGCGGGTCGCGGCTGCGACGGCCACGCGGGCCGACGATCCCGGCCTCGCCGCGGAGGACCGCGGGCTCGCGCGTGGGGCCCTCGATCAGCTGCCGGGCCCGCAACGGCGGGCCATCGAGCTGGCGTTCCTCGAGGGGCTCACGCAGTCGGAGATCGCTGCGAAGCTGGGAGAGCCGCTGGGGACGGTGAAGACACGGATCCGCCTCGGACTCGAGCGCCTGCGGGCGGCCTTCAAGGTGGACGACGCGTGAGCCCTGAGATGAGTCGGGACGAGCTGGACGAGCTGGCGGCGGGCTACGCCCTCGGCGGCCTCGACGCCGAGGACCGCGCGCGCTTCGAGGGGCTGCTGCGCGCCGACGAGGCGGCGCGCCGCGCCCTCCGGCGATTCGAGGAGACACTCGTCCGCGTGGCGGCCGAGCGCCCGGAGCCGCCGCCGCCCGAGGTGAAGGCCGCGCTCCTGGCGCGCGTCGCGGCCTCGCCGCGCGCGGGCAACGGCGCGCGCGTGGTCCCGCTCCACGGCCGGCCGCGGCGCTCGGTGTGGACGGTCGTGCTCGCGGGGGCCATGGCCGCCGGCGTCGCCGCCATCGCGGTCGGCCTGGCGGTGTCCAGCCGGTACGAGCACCGCCTCGAGACGCTGGGGCAGGAAGCGCGGACGCTCAAGGCCGAGCTCGATCGTCAGGCATCGGTGCTGGCCATCCTCCGCGATCCCGCGACTCAGATGGTCGCGCTGAGCGGGCAGACCCCGAGTCCAGGCGCCCACGCGCGCATGCTGTGGCACGAGAAGGCGGGTGGGCTGCTCGTCGCCGCGGGCCTGCCGGCCCCGCCGCCCGGCAAGGCCTATCAGCTCTGGGCTATCGTCGGGAAGAGCGCGCCCGTCTCCGCCGGCGTGTTCACCGTGGATCCGAAGGGCACGGGCAGTCTCCGGGTGCCGCCCCTGCCGGGTGTGAGCCGCGTGGACGTCTTCGCGGTCACGCTGGAGCCGGAGGGCGGCGTGCCCGCGCCCACGGGCGCGATGTACCTCGCGGGCAAGTCGGCCTGAGCGCCGCCGTGCCGCGCGTCAGCGCGCTGTGCGGAGGCGGGCCGCCCGCAGGACGGCGACGATCGTCATCGCGTCCTTGATCTCGCCTCGCTCGACCATGGCGAGCGCCTCGGCGAAGGAAAACGTCCGCCGTTCGATGAACTCCGTGTGATCGGGCGGCCGAGAGGCCGGCCGCAGCGCCTCGGCGATGTAGAGGTGCGCGACTTCGCGGAGGATGCTCTTCGAGGTGTGGAAGTCGCCCAGCGCCACCAGGCGTCCCGCCTCGTAGCCCGCCTCCTCGGCGAGCTCGCGCTGGGCGGTGGCCTCCAGGGACTCCCCCGCGTGGTGGGCCCCCGTCGGCATCTCCCAGTAGAAGTCGCGGGCCACGTAGCGGTACTGGCCCACCAGGAGCACGGTGTCGCGGTCGACGAACGGGAGCACGCCCACCGCCTCGCCGCATTCGACCACGCCGTAGATGGTGGTGCGCCCGTCGGGCAGGCGGGCGACGTCCTCGCGCACCCGGATCCATGGGTTGGCGTAGACAGGGCGGGTGGACTCGGTGGTCCATGGGGTGCGCGCGTGGCGCGCGCGGTCGTGGCGCGTGAGGTCTCCGGGCGTGGGCATGGTGACGACCTCTTGTAGCATGCGCGCGGTATAATCGCAGCCTGATGAAGGTGACCCTCCGATATCCCAAGCGCCAGGTGGAGATCGCGGGCAAGCGGCGCGTGAAGGACCTCCTGCGGGAGCTCGACGTGCTGCCGGAGACGGTCCTGGTCATCCGCGGCTCGGAGCTGCTCACCGCCGATGCCGTGGTGGGTGAGGACGACGAGATCGAGCTGCGGCCCGTTATCTCCGGAGGGCGCGCATGAAGTGCCGCAAGTGCGGCGACACGGCCGCGCTCGAGCTGCGGCGGCACAACGCGGCGTTCTGCTCGCCCCACTTCCTGGAGTTCTTCCAGAAGCAGGTGCGGGAGGCCATCCGCCACTACCGCATGTTCGTGCCCGAGACGACGATCCTGGTCGCGGTGTCCGGCGGCAAGGACTCGCTCGCCCTCTGGGACGTGCTGCTCGGCGAGGGGTACGAGACCGCCGGCCTCTACCTCGACCTCGGCATCTCCGAGTACTCGGTGGAGTCCAAGGCCAAGTGCGAGGCCTTCGCGGCGGCGCGGGGACAGAAGCTGATCGTGGAGCGCGTGGTGGACGCCGTGGGCGCGCCCATCCCCGAGGTGCAGAAGGTCACCCGACGTCCCACGTGCTCGGCGTGCGGCCTGTCCAAGCGCTATCTCATGAATCGCGCCGCTCTGGACCACGGCTATCGCGTGGTCGCCACCGGCCACAACCTGGACGACGAGGCGGCGACCCTCTTCGGCTCCGTCCTGCACTGGCAGACGGAGGCGCTCGCGCGCCAGTCGCCGATGCTCGAAGCCACGCACCCCAAGCTCGTGCGCCGGGTGAAGCCCCTCTACCGGCTGTCGGAGCGCGAGACGGCCGCCTACGCCTTCCTGCGCGGCATCGACTACATCGTGGAGGAGTGCCCGTTCTCGCGAGGCGCGACCTCGCTGGCCCACAAGGAAGTCCTGAACCGCCTGGAGGCCGTCTCGCCAGGGGCCAAGCATAACTTCCTCTTCGGGTTCCTCGACAAGGCTCGTCCGGCGTTCGAGCGGGCGAAGGACGTGACGCTCACGGAGTGCGTCCGCTGCGGCCAGGTGACGACCGGCGAGATCTGCGCGTTCTGCAAGCTCTCCGATCAGGTGCGCCGGCAGTCCCAGGCCCACGCCTGAGCCGCGGGCCGCGGCGGCGATGAGCCGGAATCTCCACCGGGGCGCCGAGGCGGCGCCCAATCCCGCGGCCAATCCTACGTTCAGCGACGTACTGCTGTCGCGGCGGGAGCTATTGAAGACCGGCCTGGGTGGGGTCGCCTTCGCGGCCTCCGCCGGCTGCGCGATGTTCGGCTCGCGGCCCGATATCGGCTTCACGGCAGTGCCCGTGTCGTCGGACGACCTCCTCCGGGTGCCGCCCGAGTACGATGCTCAGGTTCTCTACTCCTGGGGTGATCCTGTCGGGGTGCCGGGGGCGATGCCCCCGTTCAAGCCGGACGCGTCGAACACCGCCGCTGAGCAGGCGGTGCAGGCGGGCATGCACCACGACGGCATGCACTTCTTCCCCCTCCCCGCGGGCTCGCGCGACTCCACCCATGGCCTGCTCGTGATGAACCACGAGTACCTCGACGAGGGCCTGCTCTTCCCGGACGGGCAGAAGACCTGGAGCGTCGAGAAGGTCCTCAAGGCTCAGCACGCGGTGGGGGTGTCGGTGATCGAAGTGCGCCTGGAGGGTGGGAAGTGGACAGTAGTCCGGCCGTCGCGCTATGCGCGCCGCGTCACCGCTCGAAGCGACTGTGCGCTCGCCGGCCCCGCCGCGACCCATCCACTGATGCGCACCGCCGCCGATCCGGTGGGCCGCCTCGTGCGCGGGACGCACAGCTGCTGCGCGCACGGGTGGACGCCCTGGGGCACCTACCTCACGTGCGAGGAGAACTGGCACCTCTACTTCGTCAATACGGGCGCGCTGACCGACGACCAGCGCCGCTACCGCCTCTCCGCCAAGGGCCGCGGCGTTCGCTGGGAGGAGCACGACCAGCGCTTCGACGCCGGCCGCCATCCCAACGAGTTCCACCGCTTCGGCTGGGTCGTCGAGATCGACCCCCACGACCCCCTCACGGTCCCGATCAAGCGCACCGCGCTGGGGCGCTTCGCCCACGAAGGCGCGGCCTCGTTCGTGGGGAAGGACCGGCGCTTTGCCTTCTACATGGGCGACGACGCGGCCTTCGAGTACGTATACAAGTTCGTGCCTGCAAAGCCGTGGGAGCCGGGCAACCGTGAGGCGAACCGCAACCTCCTGGACGCGGGCACGCTCTACGTCGCGCGCTTCAATGCCGACGGGACGGGGGCGTGGCTCCCGCTCGTGCACGGCACGGGCCCGCTCACCGCGGCGAACGGCTTTCACGACCAGGGTGAGGTCGTCGTACGGACCCGCCAGGCCGCCGATGCCCTGGGCGCCACCAAGATGGACCGCACGGAGTGGATCGTGCCGCACCCGGCGACGGGCGAGGTCTACTGCTCGTGCACCAACAACGCCGAGCGTGGCCGCGACGGCAACGAAGGCCCGAACCCGGCCAACCGCCGAGCGCCGAATCCCTACGGGCACCTCATCCGGTGGCGCGAGGACAAGGGCAGCCCCGCGGCGACCCGCTTCACGTGGGACGTGTTCGTGGAGGCCGGTCCCGAGGGCAGCGGGACGATCAAGGGCGATCCCTTTGCGTGTCCCGACGGCCTCTGGATCGACAGCATGGGCACGCTGTGGGTGGAGACCGATATCTCGCCCACGTTGCTGCTGCGCGGCGCCTTCGCTCCGCTGGGCAACAACCAAATGCTGGTCGCCGATCCCTCGAAGGGAGTGTTCCGCCGCTTCCTCACGGGCCCACGCGGGTGCGAGATCACCGGCTTCCACACCACTCCGGACAACCGCACCGCGTTCGTGAACATCCAGCATCCGGGCGAGGTGCCGGGCGATCGCTCCGATCCCGAGCGGCCGCGCGCCGTGTCCAACTGGCCGGACTTCGCCGCGGACGGGCGACCGCGGTCGGCGACGGTGGCAATCCGGCGGCGCGACGGAGGCGTGGTCGGAACCTGACGAAGCCGGGCTGAGCGGCCCGGCGGCCCCTTGCTATGCGCGGGCGGCGTGCTCGGCGAGGGTGCTCTGGATCGTCCGGTGTAGCTCGGCGGGCCCCACCGGCTTGAAGAGCACATGATGGATCCCCAGGTGCCGGCAGCGCTCCTGGTCCTCCTCGTGCAGCCCCCAGCCGGTGATGAACGCAACGGGAATGTCCCGGTCGTGCGCCCGGATGCGCTGCGCGACTTCCCAGCCCGTCATGCCCACCATCCCGATGTTCGTGAGCACCACGTCGAAGGCGCCGGGGCGGAACACGTCCATGGCGGCGGCGCCGCTGGAGACCGCGATCACGTCGTGTCCCGCCTCCTTTAGCATCTCGGTGAGGATGGCCAGGACCTGCGCATCGTTGTCCACGACGAGGATGCGACCCCGCCGACTGCCGGGCGTGTCGGCGTCCAGCGCGGCCTCGGCCGACGACGCGACCGCCATCGGCAGCAGGATCGTAAACGTCGTGCCGCGGCCGAGGAGGCTGTCCACCCGCATCTCCCCGTTGTGGCGCTTCACGATCGAGTAGGACACGGAGAGGCCGAGACCCGTACCGGCTTCGCCCTTCGTGGTGAAGAAGGGATCGAACACGCGCTTGCGCACGGCCTCCGGCATGCCGGTGCCCGTGTCGGCCACGGTGAGGACCACGACGTCGCCCCGCTCCACGTGGGTGCGAATGGTGAGGATGCCGCCCGCCGGCATGGCGTCGATGGCGTTCAGGATGAGGTTGGTCACGACCTCGTTCAGCTCGGAGGGCCGCCCCATCACCGCGGGTATCGGCGGCAGCTTGAGCTCCATGCGCAGGGGCAGGCCGCCCTTGGCGGACCGCTCCTCCCAGCGGGGCTGAGTGATGGCCACCGCGTCGTTGACCACCGCGTTCAGATCGAGGGAGACGAAGGGCTCGTCGGGCCGCAGGCGTGCGAACTTCTGAATGCGCCGCACCGTCTCCGCGCCGCCGGTCGCGGCGGCCTCGATGACGTCGAGCCCGCGGCGGACCACGTCCACGTTCGCGGGGTTCTTCCCCATGAGCTGGGCGTAGCCGAGGATAGCCTGGAGCAGGTTGTTGAAATCGTGCGCGATGCCCCCGGCCATCTGCCCCAGCGCGGTTAGCTTTTCCGACTGGAGCATCTGCGCCTCGAGCTCACGCTGCGCGGTCGTGTCGTGCACGATCGCCAGCATGCCCTCGATCTGCCCCTCGCGCCCGGTGAGTGCGGAGAGCGTCACCGCCAGATTGAGCCCCGTCCCGTCCTCGCGCCGCGACGACACCTCGAAGACGCGCACGGGCGACTCCGGTGAGAGGGCGGCGCGGGCGGCCACGTACTGATCGAGCGGGAGGAACTGGGTGATCGGGCGACCGACCGCGGTGGCGGTGGGGATGCCGAAGATGCGCTCGGCCGCGGGATTCCAGCCCACCACGCGGTCGTCGCGATCCAGCGAGATGATGCCGTCGCCCGCGGACTGGATGAGCTGCTCGAGGGAGCGCTTGGTATCGGCAACCTGGCCGTAGAGGCGCGAGTTGCGGATGGCGACGGCCAGGTAGTCGGACAGCATCTCCAGCAGCTCCCGCTCGCGCGGGTCGATGGGCCGCGCGCTCGCCTGGTTGGCGGTGGCGAGATAGCCGAGCGTGCTGCCGTCGTCCCGGATCGGGCACACCACCCCGTTCGTGCCGGTCAGGCTCTCGTCGGGCGCGGAGCCGAGGTGGATCCGCACGTCGTCGTAACCCAGGGCGGCGCGGAGCTGGTCCGTGATGGTCACGATGAGCTGGGTGAGGTCAAGCTGGCCCAGGAGGCCGCGCGAGATCTCTCGAAGGATCGAAAGCTGGGTGACCCGTAGCGACTGCTCGGCCTGCTCGCGCCGCGCCTCCTCCTCGAGGTCGCGCGTCTTGCCCGCGAGGGCGCGCATCTCGTCGACCAGCGAGGTGAGCTGGTTGCGCGTGCCGAGCTCGGTCTGCCGCCGCGCGAGGGCGCGGCGCACCGTCTCCTCGAGGTCCTGCCGGCTGAACGGCTTGATGAGGTACTCGAACGCGCCGTGGGTGAGTGCGTTCTTCACCGTCTCCAGCGAGGCATACGCCGTGATCATCACCACCTCGATGCTCTGGTCGATGGCCTTGATCCGGCGCAGCAGCTCGATGCCGTCCATCTGCGGCATCTTGATGTCCATGAAGATCAGATCGGGATGGAACGTCCGGAGGGCCCGTAGCGCCGCCTCGCCGCTGTCCGCGGTGGCGATGTCGTGACGGGGCTTGAGGATCATGCGGAGGGACTCCCGCGGTCCCATCTCGTCGTCCACCACGAGGATCCGCGCGCGGTCGCTCATGCGGTGATCCCGGGCACCCCGGGCAGCAGCGCGGTGAACGTCACCTCAGCCCGGCCCTGCCGCACCTCCAGCCGGCCTCCCTGCGCCTCGATGATGCGCTGGCTCACGCACGGCCCCACGTCGATCAGGTTTTCCTGGACCACCTGGATGGGATCGAAGATTCGGTGGAGCTCGTCCGACCGGACGTCGGCGGTGCGCGACGCGACGGTGATCCGCACACGATCCTCCTTGTCGAGACGGGATACGGAGACGGAGAGCTTGGCGTCCTGACCGGGGGTCTTGCGGAGGAGGAACCACACCAGGTACGCCACAGCCTTTTTGAGCATGGAGCGGTCGCCGCGCACGAGGAAGGTCCGACCCTCGTACGAGTAGGTCGCCGAGACGTGCTTCTGGGTAGTCTCGTCCACGAAGGCGAGGAGGCGCGCTTCCGCGCCCGCGGCGGGCACCGCCTGGGCGCCCAGCTCCTGCAGACACTCCTCTACCGCGAGGCGGGTGTCCACGACCTCGAGCTTGTAATCGCCCTCGTTTACGAGCGCGGCCAGCTTCTCGAACATCTGGACGAGGCGCCGCACGTCGCGGCCGACCACCGAGGCGAAGTGATTGCGGAAGCCGGCGTCATCGTAGCGCTCCTCGAGGAGCTCCATGAACGTCCGGATGGAGACCAGCGGGTTCTTGATCTCGTCGGCGATCCGCGCCACGACGCGGGTGAGGAGCTCGAGCTGCTCGGCCTCGCGCCGCTCGCGGGCGGCCTGGCGCTGCTGGGTGAGGTCCTCGAACACCAGCACGGCGCCCAACGTCGCCGAGCCCTCGCCGGTCACGGGGTACGTAGACACCTCGAGGGGGAGCCCGCGCAGGGCGAGCTGTACCTCTTCGCGGTGGATCGCGCGCCCCCGGGTGAGGGTCTCGAAGAGAAGATCGCCGAGCGGTGAGGGGAGGACGCGCAGGTCCCGGTTGAGGGCGTCGCGCGCGGCGATTCCGAGGATCTCCTCGGCGCGGCGGTTGATGATCACCACCCGCTCGTCCGGGCCGATGGTGATGACGCCGTTCGACATGTGCGCGAGGATCCGCTCAGTGAACTGCTTCTGGTACTCGAGGAGATGGTGGACGCGGATGTCCCGAATCGCGGTGGCAAGGTGGCTTGCGAGGTTGTAGATGATCTCGGTCTCGCGCCGGCTGTACGCGCCGCCGGTCACCCGCTGCCCCAGCGTGAGGACCGCGACGAGCTCGCTGTGCGAGATCAGCGGCACCGCGATCACCGATTGCAGGACCGCCATCTCCTTGGCGATCTCGCGTGCGGTGGGGTCGGTGGCCCGGGCCTGGGCCTCTTCGATGTGGATCAGGCGCCCCTCGGCGGCCAGCCAAAGCGGGAGCCCGCCGTCGGCCGAGAGCACCACCGACTCCACCACGTGGGGCGGCAGGCCGCGCTGGGCGGCAATGCGGTAGTGTCGCGCGGTCTGATCGGCGGCGAGGATGGCGCTCCGCGTGGGCCGGGCGAGCTCGCCCACGGCGTCCAGGAAGAGATCCAGCACCCGCGAGATGTCGAAGCCGGCCGAGAGCGCCTTCGCGAACTCCCGGACCATGCGCGTCAGGACGTCGGAGGGGAGATCGAGGGCAGGCCCCGGATCGTTGGTCGCCACCGCCGTCTCGACCGGTCGGGGCACAGAGCGCAGCGCCGATACCTCCTGGACGAGGCGGAGCTTTTCTTCCGCCTGGCGCAGCACGCCCTGGAGATGGCTGGTGGTAAAGGGCTGAAGGAGCACGAAGTCCGCGTGATCGATGGCCGGTTCGTCCTCCGACTGAGTCCCCTGGGCAGGCAGTACGCACACCACCACCGCGGTGGGGCAGAGCTGGCGGGCGCGCTCAACGAAGGCGGGCACGTCGCGGGCCGGGGAGGCGTCCTTCACGATCAGGTCGACGGCGGTGAAGCGGAGCGTCCGGAGGCCTTCCTCGTCCGAGTTCGCGGTGAACACCGCCCGGCCGTCCAGCCCGCGGCGAAGACGGGTCCGCAATGTCTCGTCGGACGAGACCAGGAGAGCCGTTCTCATGTCCTGATGTTCGCCGGGCGCTCGCTCGGGGCAGGAAACTCGATCGTGAACGCGCAACCCGGTCTGCCGGCGTGGTTGCGGACGCGGAGGGTAGCTCGGTGGGCGTCGGCGATGCTGCTGCAGATGGCCAGACCCAACCCCGAGCCGCGGGCTTTCGAGGTTATGAATGGGTTGAAGATCCTATCGATGAGCTCCGGGGGGACTCCGGGTCCGGTGTCGGAAATCTCGATAAGGAGGTAGCTTCCACCCGCCTCACGCAGATCAGCCACCCTTACGGTGAGCTCGCCGCCCTCGCTCATGGCTTCTAGAGAATTTAAGCATAAGTTGTGGATAAGTTGCTCGATTTGCGACGCATTGCCGGGAATAGTTGGTACTGAAGCGGGGCCCGCCCGCCGCACACTTATGCCGCGTGCCTCGAATTCCGGCCCGAGAAGCTCAAGAGCAGCCTGGATGGGGTCCATCACGTCGACGGGCACCATGGGTTGTGTGTGGGCGGAGGACAGGGTCCGGAACCTACCGAGCAGCCCGTCGATCCTCGAGATCTCCCGGTCAGCCACCCGGACCAGCCTCGACCGGAATTCGGCATCGTCGAACCGGCTCGGAACGAGCTGCGTGAAGGCCTTCAGGGAGACCAGGGGGTTCCTGATCTCATGCACCATGCCGGACGCAATCGCCTCCAGCGAGGCCAGTCGCTCGGCCCGCCGCTTCTCCTGCTCGAGCTCCTTGAGGCGGCTGAGGTCACTGAAGACCGCCACTGCCCCCAGGTGGGTGCCCTGCAGCCCGACCAGCGGGGAGGTGGAGCACATCAGGGGGATCAGCTGGCCCGCCGAGTTGGGCAGCGCGATCTCGATTTGCGAGCGGGACTCCCCATCCACCGCGGTGGACTCGAGCAGCCGGGCCAGGGGAACCGGCAGGTGGCCGACCGGCTGCCCCAGGAGTGCCCGGGCGGAGACCCCCGCCAGGCCCTCGGCAGCGCGATTGAAGAGCGTGATGCGGCCCCGCGCCCCCACCGCGACCACACCACTCTCGATCGTGGCGAGGATGCGCTGGATGTGCTCGTTCACGAGCAGCACTTGATGGTGAACCTGCGCGTTGCGCACCGCGACCGCGGACTGGTTCGCGAGGGTGGCGAGCAGATCGGCATCGTCGCTGAAGAAGGGATCGCCGGACCGCTTGGCCCCGACCGCGAGGAAACCGATCACGCGGTCGCTGTCGACCAGCGGCACCAGTACCTCGCTGCCCAGCCGTGCGAAGCCTGCCAGCATGACGGCGGGCTCAGGCCCTCCCGGCTGCCGCCCCACCTCGTCGAGGAAGAACAGGCGCCGTTCGCGCTCCAGCTCCGTGAGGAGGGGCAGCGTGGGCGCGATCGACTGCGGGAACTGGCCATGGCCCAGGAGGTGGGCGCGCTCGAACCGGCCCTCCTCCTCGTCGAGCAGGTAGATCGCCAGCCCCTCCGGCCGCAGCGTCGCGCCCACCGTGCGCGCGAAGTGACCGAGGAGGGTGGGCAGGTCGATGGTGGTGCTCAGCGCCCGGCTCGTCTCCCGGATTGTCCTCTGGTAGTCGTAGGGCTCGCGATAGAGGTAGCGATCGAACGCACGCTGGATCTGCCCCTTGAGCGGGGCGAACAAGACCGCCACGAGCAACGCGAGGAGGATCTCACGTATGGGCGCCTGGTGCTCATCGTGGAAGAACGTGTTCGAGACCACCAGCAGCATCAGCAGCGCGAGGCCGGCGATCAGGACCGCAGCGAGATACACCACCCCGCGGCGGACCTTCACGCGAATGTCCATCAATCGGTGGCGGATGATCGCATGGCCGATCATCACGATCATGACAAGGGAAAACAGAGGTCCGAACTTGCTAAAGCTAGATGTTCCAAACAGGAGAGGCATCAGAAGATTGGTTAGCATCCCAAATGCGAT
>DASTYT010000041.1 GCA_035764725.1 Candidatus Methylomirabilota bacterium
GCCGAGCCCTCGTCGCCGAGCAGGGGACCGAGGCCACCGGCGCGCGCGATTGCCCCGGATCGGCCGCGTCCCAGGGCGATCGATCCCGTGCCCGCGAGGAGGAGAATGCCCGGCGCCGCACCCAGGGCGCCGTCGCGCGCCGCCTCGACATCCGAGATCGCGCGCACGCGGCGGGCGAGGCCGCGCAGCGCCGCCGCGGCGGCGCGCCGCTCCGCGGGCGTCCAGACCCCGCGGGAGGCCACCACGAGAGCGCCGATGTCTCCAGGTCGCAGTTTCCAGCGCCGCAGGGTCGCGCGCAGGATGCCGGGCAGGGCGCTCACCACCACGGCCCCGCGGCGGAGGCGCCGCGTGCGCCCGGCGTCGTCGCGGGCGAGCACGCGCAGCGTGGTGCCGCCGAGATCGCAACCCACCGCCCAGACCGCCGCCTGCCGCGCGCGCCGCGTCGCCATCGCGGTATTGTCACCTAAATTGCCCGGTCCGCCGAATCCGGCGCGCATAATGGCACCAGGCCATGGCCTCTTCCGCCTCCAGCGCCGGCCTCACCTGGCCCGACTACGCCGTCCTCTTCGTCTCCCTGATCGCCCTCATCGCCATCGGCGGCGCGTTCACGCGCCGGCAGAAGGACACCTCCGACTTCTTCCTCGCGCGACGGCACATTCCCTGGTGGGCGGCGTGCCTCTCGTTCCTCGCCACCGAGATCAGCGCCGTCACCATCATCTCGGTGCCCGCCACCGCCTACCGCGAGAACTGGGAATACGTGCAGTTCTTCATCGGCTCGAGCCTCGCCAAGTTCGCGGTGGCCTTCCTCTTCATTCCGGCCTTCTACCGCTACGACTGCACGACCATCTACGAGTTCCTCCTGCACCGCTTCGGCCAGGCCAGCCAGGTCACGGGCTCCCTCTTCTTCTTCGTGACGCGACTCCTGGGCTCGGGCGTGCGGCTCATGGCCGCCGCGCTGGCCGTGTCGATCCTGATGAACTGGTCGTTCCTCGCCACCCTCGCCCTGTTCACGGTGGTGTCGATCGCCTACATCGCCCTCGGAGGCGTGAGCGCGGTGGTCTGGACCAATGTGTTCCAGGCGACCCTCTTCCTCCTGGGCGGGCTCGTCACCGTGCTCTTCCTGGTCTCGCAGGTTGACGGCGGCCTCGGCGCCCTCTACTCGACCGCGGCGGCAGCGGGCCGGCTCTCCGTGATCAACTGGGGGCCCGCGCCCAGCGACCCTGACTTCTGGCGCCGCGTGCTGTCCGATCCCAACATCTTCTGGCTGGCCATCCTGAACGGCCTGGTGGGGTCGACCGCCGCCTTCGGCACCGACCACGACCTGATGCAGCGGCTGCTCACGGTGGAGACGCGGAGGAAGAGCCAGCAGACGCTTGCGCTGACGCCGCTGGGAACGCTGGCCACGCTGGCCATCTATCTCAGCATCGGCGCCGGCCTCTTCACCTACTACGCCCAGCATCCCTCGGTGGCGCTGCCGCGCCCCGACGAGATCTTTCCCTTCTTCATTCGCACCTCGATGCCGGAGGTGCTGCGCGGGCTGATGCTCACCGCGATCGTGCTTGCCTCCATCGATTCACCGCTGGGCTCGCTGGCCGCCTCGTTCGTCACCGACATCTACCGTCCGCTGCTCGTGCGCGGGCGCAGCGAGCGGCACTACGTGGGCGTGTCGCGGGCGGCGGTGGTGGGCTTCGGCCTGGTCCTGGCCACCATCGCCTGGGGCTTCTCGCGTCAGGACCAGATCCTCTGGCTTGCCTTCAAGATCGCGGGGGTCACTTTCGGCTCGCTGCTGGGCGTGTTCCTGCTGGGCCTCGTCACACGCGTTCGCGCCAACCGCGCGAACGTGGTGGCGATGGTGGCGATGGCGGTGCTCAATCTGGTCCTGCTCATCCTGTCGGAAACCGGCCGGATCCCGCTCGGCTGGTCGTGGCTCGTGATCATCGGCACCATCGGAACCATGGCGCTGGCGGCGGCGCTCGCGCCCCTGCTCGATCGCGGGCGGTAGGCCACCGCGCCGCGCTATCATCGGGGCCATGGAGCCCCGCACGATCGGGTCAGGAGCCGCCACCCCCGCCGCCATCTCCGCGGACGCGGCCGCCGAGTCGCGCGCGCGGGTGCGTGCCGTGCTCATCTCGCTCGTGGTGGGGGCGGTGATCCTCGCCGCGAAGTTCTGGGCGTACCGGCTGACCGGCTCCACCGCCATCCTGTCCGACGCGCTGGAGTCCATCGTCAACGTGGTGGCGGCGGTGTTCGCGTTCGGAGGCATCGTGTTCGCGGCGCAGCCCGCCGACCGGAACCACCCCTACGGGCACGGCAAGATCGAGTTCTTCTCCGCGGCCTTCGAGGGCGGCCTCATCGCCTTCGCGGCGGTGA
The DNA here is from genome assembly GCA_035764725.1 of Candidatus Methylomirabilota bacterium. Lineage (NCBI taxonomy): Bacteria > Methylomirabilota (SeqCode) > Candidatus Methylomirabilota bacterium. Next base: position 2,371 of record DASTYT010000041.1, read on the forward strand.
TGATCTTCTACGAGGTGATCCGCGCGCTCCTCTATGGCTCGGAGGTCCGCGCGCTCGACGTCGGCCTCGGGATCGTGATGGGTGCGGGCGTCGCGAACCTGCTGCTGGGGTGGTATCTGCTCCGCACCGGGCGCGCGGCGCGCTCGCTCACCCTCGTCGCCGACGCCCAGCACGTGCTCGCGGACTTCTGGACGAGCGTGGGCATCGTGGTGGGCCTGTTCCTCGTCCGCCTGACCGGTATCTGGTGGCTGGACCCGGTGACCGCGGCGGTGGTCGCGCTGAACCTCATGCGGACGGGGTTCCGGCTCGTCCGCCACGCCGCCGGCGGCCTGCTCGACGAGGAGGACACCCCGCTGCTCCTCCGCGTGCTCGGGGTGCTCGACCGGCACATCGGGCAGGGGGTGATCCGCGTGCACCACCTCCGCGCCATCCGCGCCGGGCGGTTCCACCACGTGGGCGCCCACCTGGTGGTGCCGGAGTTCTGGTCGGTGGATCGGGCGCACGAGCTGGCGGAATCCCTCGCCGAGCGCGCTATCGCCGAGCTCTCGGTCGAGGGCGAGCTCGTGTTCCACACCGATCCCTGCCACCGCGCCTACTGCGCGATGTGCGACCTCGACGACTGCGTGGTGCGGCGCGAGCCCTTCCGCGGCCGCCCGCCCCTCACGCTCGAAGAGGCGGTGCAGCCGGACATGCCGCGCCTCTAAAGCGCCCCGCGGCCCACTCCCTCAGGGGCGGCGCGGGATCTCCATCTGGCGCTCGGGGTGGCGCAGTTCCTGGAAGCCGAACTTCCGGTAGAGCGCGTGCGCGTCACGGGTGGCGAGGCTCCAGCGCTCGAGCCCTTGGAGCTCGGGATGGCTCGTGATGCATTCCATGATGAGGGTGCCCACCCCCTGACCGCGCCGTGACTCGTCCACGATCACGTCGCAGAGATAGGCGTAGGTCGCGCGGTCGGAGATGACGCGCGCGAACCCCACGAGCTGTCCGCGGGCGAGGACGCCGAAGGGGATGGAAGCGCGCAGCGAGCGTTCGATCACCTCGCGCGTGCGCTTGGGCGCCCAGTAGGAGCGGGCGAGGAGCGCGCAGATCCCGTCCAGCGGCAGACGCGCCGGATCGGTGGTGACGGTGAAGTCACCCCGGGTCCAGCTCGGATGGAGGCCCGGCGTGGCTGTCCGCGTCCCGTCAGTGGGCATGGGAGGGAGCCGTCGCCGGCTCCGGCCGCGCGAGCCGGTGGCCGAGCTGGATCAGCGCCGCGCCGAGCCACGCGCGGAAGGCGCGGGGCGCGCCCGCACGTCGGGCGAGGGCGCGGCGGGCGGCCGCCTCCCGGGCCTCGGCGAGCTTCGACGCCACCATCGTCTCCACCACGTACTCGTTGAACATGGCGTGGTCCCTCCTCGCTTCAAGGATCGCGCCATCCCGATCATCAGGGAAATCAATTGTTGTGATTCGAAGCATCAGTTAGTCTTTGGAGCCATGCAGCTCCAGCTCTCCCATCTTCGCACGCTCGAGGCGGTGGCACGGCGAGGCTCGTTCTCGCGCGCCGCCCACGAGCTGCACATCACGCAGCCGGCGGTGAGCATGCAGGTGCGAGCGCTGGAGTCGGCCCTGGGCGCGCCGCTGCTGGAGCGCGTGGGCAAGCGCGCCTTGCCCACGCCGGCGGGCGAGCTGCTGCTGGCCCACGCCGCCCGAGCCCGCCGCGAGCTCGAGACGGCGGTGGAGCAGATCCAGGGGCTCAAGGGCATCGTGGCCGGCCGCATCCGCATCGGCACCAGCGCCTCCATCAGCACCTACCTCCTGCCCCCTGCGCTCAGCGCATTCCGCAAGGCGTACCCGCGCACCGACCTCGTCATCGAGACGGGCAACGCCGCCGAGATCGCGCGCTCGGTGGTGGAGAGCCGGCTCGACGTGGGCATCGTGAGCCTGCCCGTGCGCGACCGCGAGCTGCGCGTCACGCCCTTCCACGACGACGAGCTGGTGGCGATCGCGCCCCCCGACGATCCCCGCATCGCGCGCGCCCGGGTGGGCGCCGCCGAGCTGGCGCGCGAGCCGCTCGTGCTCTTCGACCACGGCGGCAACGTGCGCCGGGTCATCGACGGCTGGTTCCACGCCGCCGGGGTGGCTCCGGTGGCGCCGATGGAGCTCAGCAACACCGAGGCCATCAAGAAGCTCGTCGAGGCCGGGCTGGGCCTCTCCGTCACGTCCTGGTTCGCGGTGCGCGCGGAAGTCGAGGCCGGCCGCCTCCGCGCCGTCCCGCTCGAGCCGTCGCTCCTGCGGCGAATCGGCGTGGTGCTGCGCCGCGGCCGCCCCGTGGGCGGCCCGCTGGAGGCCTTTCTCGCCGAGCTCGAGCGGCTGCGGGTCGAGCTCGACCGGGGCCGGCGGGCGCCGCGCGCGGGGGTCAGGCGAGCAGATCGGCGAGCACGGCCTCGAGCTGGCAGCGCCGCCAGCCGTAGGCGGTGAGGCCGAGCACGCCGGGCGCGAGCAGGGCCGCGTCGTAGGGATCGCGCATCAGCACCACCGCGAGGGCGCGCGCCTCGCGCTGGAGCGTCTCCAGCAGGGCGCGGTTCGACGTGTAGAGGTGGGCGTCGTAGAGGAAGAGGAGGGTGGCGTCGGCCCCGCGCGCGGCCGCCCCCGCCGCCGCGATCTCCGCCGCCGACGGCTCGACGCCCACCACCGCCACCTCCGGCACGACGCCGTGGGGGGCCAGGGCGCCCGTCACGTACTCCGTCTCGCGTTGCATCGCCGGCTCCACCGTGATGCGGTCGGCCAGCGAGGACAGGCGCGGGAACACGGCGACGACGCGGCCGTTGAAGCGGCGGCGCAGTCCCTCGGGCATCGGCGTGACCCGCGTCACCGCGCGCGCGGCCATGGCGCGGGCCAGCGGCTCGCCGTCACGCTCGGCCGCGGGCTCGCCCTCGGCCACGCGCCGCGGCCGCTTGGCCACGAGCGCGTCGAGCCGAGCCACGGATTGCTCGAGCTGACGGCGCGGGAGCGCGCCGGTCTTCGCGGCCTCGAGCAGCGCGGTGTGCGCGCCGCGCTGCTTGGGCTCGGTGTGGCAGACGAGGAGAAGATCGTGCCCGGCCTGGGCCGCCCCCACCGTCGCCTCGCCGATGGGGCAGAGCTCGCCGATGGCGCCCATCTCGAGATCGTCCGAGATCACCACGCCGCGATAGCCGACCTCCCCGCGGAGATAGTCGTGCACGATGAGCCGCGAGAACGTGGCGGGCGTGCGCGGCGCGGGATCGAGGCGCGGGTAGAGCGGGTGCGACGTCATGATGCAGTCCACGCCCGCCGACATCGCCTCCAGGAAGGGCGGCAGGTGGCGAGCGTGCATCTCCGCCCAGTCCGAGTCGATCACGGGCAGGCCCAAATGCGCGTCCACGGGCGCGTGACCCTTGCCGGGGAAGTGCTTGGCGCAGGCGGACAGCCCCTCCGCCTGCATGCCGCGGATGCGCGCGGCGCCCAGGCGCGAGACCAGCGCGGGATCCTTGCCGTAGGAGCGGATGCCGATGTTTGGACTGTAGCGGTCCGTGAGCACGTCGAGCACGGGCGCGAAGTTCACCTCGACGCCGAGACGCCGCATCTCACGCCCCTCGATGCGCCCCTGCCGCTCCACGTAGGCGGTCTCGCCCGCGGTCCCGGCGGCGAGCCCGTCGGGAAAGATCGTCACGCCGCGGTTCAGCATGATGATGCGCCCGCCCTCGTGGTCCGTGGTCACGAGAAGCCGGCGGCCCACTGCGGCCTCCAGCCCCTCGAGGAGCGCGCGCAGGCGCTCCGGCGTCTCGAAGTTGCGGCGGTACAGCATGATGCCGCCGGCACGGGTGTCGCGGAAGAGCCGCACGTCGGTGTCGGTCAGGTCGGGCCCCACGAGCCCGAACACGAGCATGCGTCCGACGAGGTCTTCCAGGGTCACGCGCGCCTCCCTCTCATCACGTGTACCGGAGGAAGGGCCGCCGCGCGCGGGCGAAGCGCGCGAGGGCGGGCGCCCAGCTCGCCTCGAGCGCGCGGAGGGAGCCGCCGCGCTCGATGACCCGGCGGATCCCGTCGGTGCCACAGAGCAGATCCATGGCCAGGCGCTTCCACTCGAACTCGTACGGCGGGCGGCGCCACCCGAACCGGCGGCCGCCCTGCCGCCGCGCCTCCGCGATCAGCGCCAGATAGGTCACGAAGGGGCGAAAGCGGTCGCGATCAGTCACGTGCACCTGCACGCCGCCGCAGCGGCGGCCGCGCCACTTGTGGAAGGCGGGCTCGAAGCCGGTGGCGCGGAAGCGGACGCCGGGCAGCCGCCGGCGCTCGAGCGCGGCGGCGAGCCGCGGGCCGTCCAGATAGGGCGCGCCCACCCACTCGAAGGGCCGCGTGGTGCCCCGCCCCTCGGAGAGGTTCGTGCCCTCGATCAAGCAGCCGCCGGGATACACGCGCGCGGTGTCCAGGGTGGGCATGTTGGGCGACGGCGCGACCCACGGCAGCCCCGTGTCCTCCCAGGACATGCGCCGCCGCCAGCCCTGCATCGGCACCACGGTGAGGTCGCAGCCGAGCGCGTGCGTCTCGTTGAGGTAGCTCGCCAGCTCCGCGATGGTCATCCCGTGGCGGATGGGCAGGGGATAGAGCCCGACGAAGGACGCGAAGCGCGGATCGGCCACATTGCCCTCGAGCCGCTCACCGCCGAGCGGGTTGGGGCGGTCGAGCACCACCACCGGCACGCCGGCGCGCGCGCACTCGCGCATGGCGAGCGCGGTGGTCCACACGTAGGTGTAGTAGCGCGAGCCCACGTCCTGGAGATCCACCACGAGGGCATCGAGGCCCCGGAGGGACGCCGCGGTGGGCGCAAGCCGCTTGCCGTAGAGACTCCAGATCGGCAGCCCGGTGGCGCGGTGCCGCTCCCCGCCGATGCCGACCTGGTCCTGCGCGGCGCCGGTGATGCCGTGCTCGGGCGCGAACAGTGCGGCGAGGCGCGCGCCGGGGAGCGCCCGCACCACGTCCACCGCGTGGCGAAGATCGCGCGTCACCGACGGCTGATGGGAGAGAAGACCGACGCGGCGCCCGCGGAGCAGGCGGGGGAGACGGTGCGCGAGCACGTCGAGGCCGGCGAGGACGGTGGTCACCAGCTTCTATAGTAGTAGGATAGGCGCGCGCATCATGCCGAAGATTCGCTACGCGCGCCTGCCTACCGAGCGGCCCGATCCCGCGACTCGTCGTCTCGACCGCCTCGATCCCCTCGGGATCGCGCGGCTCATGAATCGCGCCGATCGCGCGGCGGTGCGGGCGGTGGCGCGCGCCGCGCAGCCCCTCGCGCGGGCCGTCGACCTGGTGGTGGACGCGCTCGCCCGGGGCGGGCGCCTGCTGTTCGTGGGGGCGGGGACGAGCGGACGGCTCGGCGTGCTGGAGGCCGCGGAATGCCCGCCCACCTTCGGCACGCCACCGCGCCTCGTGCGCGCGGTGATGGCAGGGGGGCGCGCGTCGGTGTTTCGCGCCGCCGAAGGCGCGGAGGACGACGCGCGCGCGGGCGCCCGCGCGGTGCGGAGGCTCGCGTACCGCGGCGATGTGGTGGTGGGCGTGGCGGCGAGCGGCGTCACCCCGTTCGTGCGGGCCGCGCTGGCGGCAGCGCGCGGCCGCGGCGCCGCCACGGTGCTCGTCACGTGCAATCCCACCGTGCCGCGGGGCGCGGCCCGGGTCGTCGTGGCGCTCGCTGTCGGACCGGAAGTGCTGGCGGGCTCGACGCGTCTCAAGGCCGGTACTGCCACCAAGCTCGCGCTCAACACGCTCACCACTGCGACCTTCGTGCGTCTCGGCAAGGTCTACGGCAACCGCATGGTGGATCTCGAGCCCCGCTCGGCGAAGCTGCGCGCCCGGGCGCTGCGGCTGGTCGGCGAGCTCGGCGGCGTGCCCCCGCGCACGGCGGCGCGGCTCCTCGCGTCGGCGGGCGGCCGCGCCAAGCCCGCGATCGTAATGGCGCGGCTGGGCGTCGACGCGCGGGAGGCCCGGCGCCGGCTCGCCGCGGCGCGCGGCTTCCTGCGCGGCGCGCTCGGCGGCTAGCCCGGCGCCGCGCCGGGTCGGAGGCACCCGCGTCCGCCGCGGAATTTCACCTTCCGCCGATTCTGGGGCATGGTAGGGGCGGCCATGCTTCCCGCCGGCTCGCCCTTCGTCGATGGGCTGCTCGTCCTGACGGGTGCCGTCGCGTGCCTCGCCATCGGCCACCTCGCCCTATGGGTCGGCCGGCGCGCCGACCGGCTCTCGTTCTGGGTCGCCGCGTGGTGCACCCTCACCTTCACGTACATCAACGGCCACTTCGTGCAGGCCGCCGCGATCACGCCGACGCAGGCGCTCGTGGGAGCCCGCGTGTGCTGGACCAGCGCGTTCCTGCTCGTCCCGGTGGTGATCGGCCTCGCCCACGCGTTGGTGGACCGTCCCGCTCCCCCGCGCGGCCTCTGGGTCACCGGGCTCGTGGGCGCCGGGCTCGTCGCCCTCCTCTGGCTCACCGACACGATCGTCGAGCCCCAGACCTATCTGCGCCGCGACTGGGTCTGGGGCACCCACCTGGCCGTCATGCCCGGGCCGCTCCAGCGCCTCATGCTGCCGTACAGCCTGGGCATGTTCGTGTACGGCATCGTCCTGATCTGGCGCGCACGGAACCTCGTGAAATGGGAGCGGCGCCTCTTCCTGGCCGCCTTCGCGTTCTACTTCGCCGTGTCGATCAACGACGTGCTTCATGCCTCGCGGGTGATCGACGGCGGGCGCCTCTTCGACTTCGGCTTCGCCGGCATCGCGGCGGGCCTGACCTATTTCCAGATCCGCCGCCATAACGACCTCTTCGGCCGCCTCGAGGAGCAGGTGGCGGCGCGCACCAGCGAGCTGACGGCGCGGCGCGATCAGCTCGCGACCCTGGCCGACCTCACCCAGAGCCTCACGTCCACCCTGGCGCTCGAGAAGGTGCTCCAGCGCTTCGTGGGCCACGCGGTGGCGCTGTTCGCCAACTCGCTCGCGCGGCTCTGGCTCCTCGACGAGGACGGCCGCACGCTGACGCTGCGCGCGCACGCGGGCGCCACCAGCGACGCCGTCGGCGTCACGCGGCTGGCCCTCGGCGAGGGCCTCATGGGGACGATCGCGGCCACCCGACAGCCGCTGGTGATCGACGACGTGCGGGAGGAGGCGCGCACGCGCAACGTCGCCCGCGTCCGGGCGGAGGGCACGGTGTCGTTCGCGGGCGTGCCGCTGCTGCTCGGCGAGCGCACGCTCGGAGCCCTCGGGGTCGCGGTGCGCGAGCGGCGCCACTTCAGCCCGGAAGATGTCCGCCCGTTGCAGCTCCTCGCCGGGCACGCCGCCATTGCCATCGAGAACGCGCGCCTCTATCAGACGCTGGAGGAGCGCCTGACGCGGCAGCAGACCTTGACGCGGCTGACCCGCCTCATCTCCGGCTCGCTCGACACGCCGACCGTGCTCGCCGAGATCAGCCGCGCGGCGGGCCGGCTCATGGAATCGCCGCTGGCGCTCTTCTGGGTGGCGGACCGCGAGCGCCAGACGCTCCGATTCGCGGAGCCGTCCGATCCCGAGCTCGCCGCCGATTTCCCGCTGCGCGAAGTGCGCTTCGACGAGGGCATCGTGGGCTGGATCGCCACGCGTCGCGAGCCCGTCATGGTGGCCGACGTCTTCCCCGACTCGCGCTTCCGCGCGCACGAGTGGTGGCGCCGGCACGACCTCACGAGCTTCTACGGGCTGCCCGTCATGCTCGACGGCGCGCTCCTCGCCGTGCTGACGTTCAACTCACGCCGGCCTTTCGACATGACGCCGGTCAACCAGGACTTCCTCGACAGCTTCGTGGCGCAGGCCGCGCTCGCGCTCCGCAATGCGAGCCTGTTCGAGGCGGAGGCGGCGGCGCGTCGCGACGTGGAGCACGCCCTCGCTCAGGTGAAGCAGCTCCACGGCCTCCTGCCCATCTGCGCGTACTGCAAGAAGATCCGCAACGACCGGAACTACTGGGAGGCCATCGAGTCCTACATCGGCGAGCGCTCCGCGGCGACGTTCAGCCACGGCATCTGCCCGGAATGCCGGGAGCGAGTGGTGGGGCCGGAGCTCGAGCGGTGGAAGGAGGGGCGGCGGGGCCCCTGAGGCGAGCCCCCCAGAGGCCCGCGCCGCCGGCGAGTCTAGCGGTGATGGTTGCCCTGGCCGCGATCGGGGCGGCCGTGGCGATCGACGGGCGCGTGCACCTTGCCGTAGCCGTGCCAGCCCGGATACACGGGCACAGGCCGATACACCGGTACCGGACGATACACGGGCACGGGCCGATACACCGGCACCGGTCGCACGATCACGGGAGCGGGGACGACGACGGGCGGAGCGGGCACCACGACGGGCGCGGGTGCCACGACGACGGGCGCGAAGAGCTGGTGGAACACGGAAAACGCCGCCAGGCCGAGGGCGACATTGGCGACGGTATTGCCTTCGGCGCGAGCCGGCGTGCTACCGAGTCCGAGAACCAGCGGCAGGGCGAGGGCGACGGCGGCAGCGAGTGCGATCAGTCGACGCATGGGGTGGCCTCCTTTTCCTGCCCATGAGACGAGCCCCCCGGCCGGCGCGTTTACGCGTGGCTCGGTCCGGCGCTGTCCTCGAAGCGCACCGGCGTCTTTCCCCGCAGGAAATCGAAGTCCACGCCCTCGTGGGCCTGCAGCACATGGTCGAGGAAGAGCCGCCCGTAGCCCCGCTCGTAGTGCGGCGGCTGCGGCCTCCACGCCGCCCGTCTCCGCGCCAGCTCCTCGTCCGGAACCCGCAGGGTCAACCGGCGGTTGAATACATCGAGCTCGATCTCGTCGCCGTCCTGGACGAGGGCGAGCGGCCCGCCCACCGCCGCTTCCGGCGAGACGTGCAGCACGACGGTGCCGTACGAAGTCCCGCTCATCCGTGCGTCCGAGATGCGCACCATGTCCTTCACCCCCGCCTTCAGCAGGCGTGCGGGAATGGGCGCGGCGCCCCACTCGGGCATCCCGGGCGCGCCCTTGGGCCCGACGCGCTTGAGCACGAGCACCGAGGTCTCATCGACCCGCAGTGAGGGATCGTCGATGCGCGCGTGGAGATCGGCGTGGTCCTCGAACACGACGGCGCGCCCACGATGCGTCAGGAGATGCGACGAGGCCGCGGACTGCTTGAGGACCGCGCCGTCCGGACAGAGATTGCCCGTGAGAATGACGGTACCGCCCTCCGGGGCGATGGGCGTGTCGAGGGGCCGGATCACGTCGCGGTTCCAGTTCTCCGCGCCGGCGACGTTCTCGCCCAGCGTCTTGCCGTTGACGGTGAGCGCATCGCGGTGCAGCAGCGGCAGGAGCTCACGCAGCACCGCGGGCAGGCCGCCCGCGTAGAAGAAGTCCTCCATGAGGTACTTCCCCGAGGGCTTCACGTTGACGAGCAGCGGCGTAGTGCGCGAGAGCTCGTCGAAGCGGGTGAGGGGCAGGCGCACCCCGGCGCGCCCCGCGATCGCCACCAGGTGGATGATCGCGTTCGTCGAGCCCCCGATCGCCATGTCGGCGCGCACGGCGTTGTCGAACGCGGCCGGGGTGAGGATGCGTGAGGGCTTGAGTCCCTCGCGGGCCATGTCGACGATGCGGCGGCCCGTCAGCTCGGCGAGCGCCATGCGCCGCGCGTCCGCCGCGGGAATCGCGGCATTACCCGGCAGCGCCATACCGAGCGCCTCCGCCATCGCGGCCATCGTGGACGCGGTACCCATCACCATGCAGTGTCCGGCCGAGCGCGACATGCACGCCTCGTACTCGCAGAACTCCTCCTCGCTGAGGCGGCCGGCGCGGCGCTCGGCCCAGAGCCGCCAGGTGTCCGTCCCCGAGCCCAGTTCCTCCTGACCCCGGATCCCGCGCAGCATCGGGCCGCCGGTGACCACGATGGCGGGCACGTCCGCGGACGCGGCGCCCATCAGCATGGCCGGCGTGGTCTTGTCGCAGCCCGAGAGGAGCACGACGCCGTCGAGGGGATACGCGCGGATGCACTCCTCCACGTCCATGGCCATCAGGTTGCGGAACAGCATGGTGGTGGGCTTCATGAGGACTTCGCCCAGCGAGATCGTGGGGAACTCCAGAGGAAAGCCGCCCGCGGAGAGGACGCCACGCTTGACCGCCTCCGCCACCTGGCGAAGATGCGCGTTGCAGCTCGTCAGCTCCGACCACGAGTTGGCGATGCCGATGACCGGCCGTCCGTCGAACATGGCCTCGCTGAAGCCCTCGGCCTTCACCCACGAACGGTGGGCGAAGCCGTCGAGATCCTTCTTTCCGAACCAGTTGTGGCTTCGCAGCGGAACGTCGGCCATGCCGGCGGCCTCCTTGAGTGGGGTAGGGCGCCATTATATAGTCCGCGCATATGAGGCTCCGAACCACGGCGGCGCTCTTCGCATTGCTGACCGTCGCGCTGGTGGCTCGCCTCGGTCTCGCGCAAGGGCCCGCGCCGCCCACCGCGCCGCCCGACGCCAAGACGCTGGTGCAGGCGGCCACCGAGCCCGTCATGCGCCAGCTGGAAGCATTCCGTCGCGACGATTTCGACACCGCCTACGGCTTCGCGTCGGAAGAGGTCCAGCAGCGCTTCGACCGCGTCCACTTCGAGGAGATGGTGCGCGTGGGCTATCCCGAGATCGCGCGCTCGGTGTTCGCGGTGGTGGCGGAAGGCGAGCGCGCGGCCAACGGTAATGTCTATCTCGTGCTCAAGATCCGCGGCGCCAACGGCATGAGCATCGAGGCCGTCTACGAGATGGTGAGCGAACCCGGCGGCTGGAAGATCAACGGCGTCGTCACCAAGCCCGATCCGGGAGTCGTCTAGTCAACCCATGGATTTTGATTTCACAGAGACCCAGCAGGCCTTCCGCCAGGAGATTCGCGCCTGGCTCGAGCGCAACGTGCCGGAGGAGCTGCGCGGCCGCGGGTTCGCGTCGTCGCGCGGTGAGCCCGAGGCGGTGGCGCGGCTACGCGCCTGGCAGCGGACGCTGCACAAGGCCGGCTATGTCGGCATGGATTGGCCCCCGGAGTACGGCGGGCGCGGGGCGTCGCTGGTCGAGCAGGTCATGCTCTACGAGGAGATGGCGCGGGCGCAGGCGCCGCAGCCCCTGAACCGGAGCGGGCTCTCCATGCTCGGGCCCACCCTCATGAAGCACGGCACCGCGGTGCAGAAGGGACGGCACCTCGACAAGATCCTCACCGCCGAGGAGATCTGGTGCCAGGGCTTCTCGGAGCCTAACGCCGGCAGCGATCTGGCGAACCTCCAGACCCGCGCCCTGCTCGACGGCGACTGGTACGTGCTGAACGGGCAGAAGGTGTGGACGAGCCTCGCCCACGTCGCGGACATGGGGTTCTTCCTCGTGCGTACCGATCCCACCGCCGCCAAGCACAAGGGCATCACCTTCATCCTCGTCGACATGAAGACACCGGGGATCACGGTGCGGCCGCTGCGCCAGATCACCGGCGAGGCGGAGTTCAACGAGGTGTTCCTCGACAACGTCCGGGTGCCCGCGGCCAACGTGGTCGGCAAGGTCAACGAGGGCTGGGGCGTGGCCATCACCACGCTCGCCTACGAGCGCGACGTGCTCACGATGATCCGCCACATCAGCCTGCGCACCGCCCTCGAGCGCCTCATCGCTCTCGCGCGGCGCACGCGCCGGAACGGCCGCAGCGCGGCCGAGGAGCCGGTGATCCGCCAGAAGATCGCCGCGCTCGTGGTGGCCGAGCGCTGCATCCAGCTCAACGGCTATCGGAGCCTCACCAAGATCCTCCGGGGCGGCGCGCCGGGACCGGAGGGCTCGACCTCCAAGCTCTTCTGGAGCCAGGTCGATCAGGACCTGGCCGAGCTCGCCACCGAGGTGCTCGGTCCTTACTCGCAGATCGTGGCGGGCAGCGACTGGGCGGCGGACGAGGGCCAGTGGGCCTTCTACGCTTGCCTCGCGCGGGGGAGTGGCATCCGCGCCGGCACGTCCGAGATCCTCCGCAACATCCTGAGCGAGCGCGTGCTCGGCCTGCCCAAGGACTAGAGTCCCCTCACCAAGGAGCGCACCATGCGATTCGCCGGGAAAGTCGCGCTGATCACCGCGGCGGCCAGCGGCATCGGCCGCGCCACCGCCGACATCATCGCCGCCGAGGGTGGCACCGTGGTGGCGGTGGACACCGACAAGGCGCGGCTCGAGACGATGCTGGCGGAGATCGGCAAGGCCGGTGGCCGCGCCTTCGGGCGCCCGGCCGATGCCCTCGACTCTCATCAGGTCGAGGACGTGGTGAAGACGGCGGTGAGCGAGCACGGCCGCATCGACATCCTGGTGAACGCGGTGGGCGGCAGCACCATCATCAAGAATCCCGCGGCGACGGTGGAAGAGCAGACGCTCGCCGAGTGGCAGCGCCTCATCGCCTTCAACCTCGACGGCACCTTCCTCTTCTGCCATGCCGTCGCACCGGTCATGAAGCGTCAGGGCGGGGGGAAAATCGTCAACATCTCGTCGATCGCCGGGCGCGGCATCAGCGCGTCGAGCAGCGGCGCCTACGCCGCCGCCAAGGGCGGCATCATCGCCTTCACGCGCAAGCTCGCCCACGAGCTGGGGCCCTTCGGGGTGAACGTGAACGCGATCGCGCCGAGCCTCACGCTGACGGAGCGACTGCGGCCGCGCTGGGACGGCTGGGACGACGCCCGCAAGGCGGAGGAGCGCACGAAGCATCCGCTGCGCCGGGTGGCGGACGCGCGTGATCAGGCGCGGGTGATCTGCTTCCTGGCATCCGCCGACGCCGACTTCGTCACCGGCATCACCATCGACGTGACGGGCGGAATCTAGACTCGCCGGACGGGGACGACCGGTGGGCCTCCGACGCACCCTGGGGCTCGCGCAGGTCACCCTCGCGGGCATCGGCGTCATCCTTGGGGCGGGCGTCTATGCGCTGATCGGCCCCGCCGCGGGACTTGCCGGTCCGGCGCTCTGGCTGGCCTTCCTCCTGACCGGCGTCGCGGCGGGCTGCACCGCCTATACCTACGCGCGAATCGGATCCATGCGGCCGCGCGATTCGCCGGAGTTCCAGTACACGGCGCTCGCCTTCGGCAACCGCGCCGGCTTCGTGGCGGGCTGGCTCATGCTGGCCGCCGATCTGCTCGCCGTCGCCACGGTGGCGCTGGGCTTCGGCGGCTATCTCGCGCACCTCGCCGGCGTGCCGATGGTCGCCGGTGCCCTCGCGCTCCTGGTTGCAGTCGGCGCCCTCCTGCTGGTGGGCGTCGGCGAGTCCGTCGGCCTCGCGATCGCTCTCACCATCGTGGAGGCGGCCGGGCTCGTCTTCGTGATCGCGATCGGCGTGCCCTCATGGCATCGGCTGAATCTCTTCGAATCGCCCCAAGGGATGAGCGGCCTCATCGGCGGCGGCGCGCTGATCTTCTTCTCCTATCTCGGCTTCGACGAGCTGGGCAACTTCGCCGAGGAAATGCGTGACCCCGCTCGGAACCTGCCGCGCGCCCTCTATCTCTCGATGATCGGCGCCACTCTCATCTACGTGCTCGTGGCGCTCTCGGCGACGGCGGTGGTGGACTGGCGGGAGCTGAGCGCCTCGTCGGCGCCGCTTGCGCTGGTGGCCCGCCACGCGCTCGGATCCACCGCCGATCTCGTGTTGAGCCTCGTGGCTCTGGCCGCCACCGCCAACACCGTGCTCCTCCTGCTGCTCGCGGCGTCCCGCTCGGTCTACGGGATGGCCGATGCCGGAGTGCTGCCGGCGCGGCTTGCCGTGGTCGGCCCGCGGTCGATCCCGAGTCTGGCCGCGCTCCTCGTCACGGGCGTCGCCGCCGTGCTCGTCCTGCCCGGCGATCTCGCCCGAGCGGCCGCGCTCACCGACGCCGCGGTGCTCGCGAGCTTCATCCTGGTGAGCCTGAGCCTGCCCCGTCTCACCTTTGCCGGGGCCACGGGGGCGCACGGGGGGCGCTACGTGGCGGATCTGGCCGTGCCCGGTCTCGCAGTGCTGATGTGCGGCGGGCTCCTGCTCCACACCGGCGGGGCCAGCATCGCCGTCGCCGTCGGTCTCGGGCTACTGGGTCTGGCGCTGACCCTTCGCCGCGGGTGGCGCCCGCCCGCCTAGGGCGCCTCGCCGCCCAGGCTCGCGAGGAAGTGGACGAGGTTCACGATATCCTCTTCGTGGAGCGGCTGGGCGGACATGGTCATCAAGCCGTCGAGGTCGGTCGCCGTCTTCGCCTTGAAGCTCCGCAGGAGCTTCAGCAAATAGTCGAGATCCTGGCCGGCCAGGCGCGGCACCTGCTGCTGTCCGCTGAGGTCGGGACGGTGGCAGGAGGTGCAGTGATGCAGGATCGCGAGCCGGCGCCCCTCCGAGACCCGCGCAGGCTCGGTCTTGGAGCCGCGCGACCGCGGCCGCTGCGCCTCGTAGAACGCGGCCAGGTCCGCCATGTCGGTGTCGGAGAGATTCTCCGCCGGCGCCGACATCTGCGGGTCCTTGCGGCGGCCGTCACGATACTTGATGAGCTGCCAGTGCGTGAAGAAGTTCGGCTGCCCGGCGATCGACGGCACCCCGGGCCTGGTGGCATTGCCGTCGGGCCCGTGGCAGGCTGCGCACGGCGCGGATTTCTGACGGCCCGCTTCGACGTCTCCCGCCCGCGCGACCTGAGCCGTCGCCGCCAGCAGCACGGCGACCGCCAGAGCCATCGGGGCGACGGCGCGCCGGAGCGGAGCGAAGTGCTTCAGGACGCTTCGCTTCAGGGCTGGTAGGTCACCCGGAAGATCGCCCCCGCGTAGTCGTCGCTGATCAGGAGCGAGCCGTCCTTCATCTGCCGGGTGTAGACGGGCCGGCCCCAGATCTCGCTGCCCTGCAGCCACCCTTCCGCGAAGGGCTCGTACTTGGGTGCGCCGCCCGGATTGAGGGTCACCATCATCACGCGGAAGCCGATCTTCTGATTGCGATTCCAGGACCCGCGCTGGGCGAGGAAGATCCGGTTCTTGTAGGCGGCGGGGAACATCGAGCCGGTGTAGAACTCCACGCCGTTGCCGGCCACGTGCGGCCCGGTCTTCAAGAGCGGCGCCGCGAACTCGCCGCAGGACCGGCCCTTGCCGAACTCGGGATCGGGAATGTCCCCCTGATGGCAGAAGGGGAAGCCGAAGTGCAGCCCCTTCTTCGGCGCCACGTCGAGGCGGTCGCTCGGCAGATCGTCGCCCAGCCAGTCACGCGCATGGGTGGCGAAGTAGAGCTCCTTCGTCACGGGATGCCAGTCGAACCCGACGCTGTTGCGGACGCCGTGCGCGAAGTACTCGAAGCCGGTGCCGTCCGGGTTCACGCGCGAGATGTTGGCGTGGGTGTCGGGCGGGATGCAGATGTTACAGGGCGCGCCGATGTTGAAGTAGAGCTTCCCGTCGGGGCCGAAGGCCAGGTACTTCCACCCGTGCGGCACGTCCTTGGGCAGGGTGTCGTAGACCACTTCCATCGCGGGAGGAGCGTCGAGCTTGTCCTCGATGCCCACCATCTTCGTGATGCGGTGAATCTCCGCCACGTAGAGGGTGCCGTCCTTGAAGGCGAGCCCGTTGGGGAGATTGAGCCCCTTGGCAAGCTGCTTCACCTCACGCTGGCCGCCCTTGTCCACCACCGCGTAGAGATTGCCGGCAGTGCGGCTGCTGACGAAGAGCGTGCCCTTGTCGCCCCAGGTCATGACGCGGGCGTTGTTGATGCCCGAGGCCCAGAGGGAGACCTTGAAGCCCGGCGGTACCTTGATCTTGTCGACGGGGATCTCGGCGGCCGCCTTGGGCGCGGGCGGCTGCGGGATCGGGGCCAGCGTGGAGTCGGCCATGTTGGAGGGCTGGCCCTGCTTCCACGTCGGGGGCGCCTGGGCGTAGGCCAGGGGCGCGAGCAGGATGCCGGATCCGAAGATGATCACCGCGAGGGGCGTCGGGATGCTGCACCGCATGGGGACCTCCTCTTCGTCGGGGGCGGGTCGGTCGTCAGGGGCTGATGGGCCAGGACGATAGGTCGGCGCCGACTCCCTGTCAAGGCGCGCATCGGGCGCGCCGCGCGCTCAGCGGCGCGCGAACAACGTGTACAGCCAGTGTCCGAGCCAGCCCAGCGCCGGCGGCAGGAGCACGCCGGGGATGAGGCGGGCGAGCGTCATGGGCCAGCCGAGCAGCGGCGCCTCGTAGGTGAGCATGCGCACCGGGCTCACGAGAGTCTTCGCGGTGAGCAGCGCGATGAGAGGGCCCGCCGCTGCGCCGCTGCGGAAGAGATTGGCGACGACGGGGAAGACGAGATACGGGCCGCCTGGCAGGATGAGTCCTGCGCCCCAGCCCACGAGGATGCCGCGTCCGAGATGATCCTCGCCCATCCAGCGCGAGAGCACCGGCGGCGGGATCAGCACGTCGAGAAGCCCGGCCAGCACGAAGCCAAGCGCCAGCTCCATCCAGACCGAGCCGAACAGGCGCCCGCTCGATTGCAGACCGCGCGCGGCGAGCGCCGGGTCCTTGACGAGCGCGTACGCGAGCGCCGCGATCGTCAGGCCGAGCAGGATCAGGAAGCTGGCGTCCATGCGTTTGCGCCGGCGCGGCGGCGGCATGTCACGAGGGAGACTTCGTGGTTCGGTAGATCAGCTCGGTGAGGGTCGGTGTCTCGGCGGCCTCGCGCGCGGTCTCGATCAGATGATGATCGGGCGAGAGCTTGCACGTGGGATCGGTAGCCGCGGCATTGCCCGTGAGGTAATAGGCCTGGCAGCGGCAGCCGCCGAAGTCGATGCCGCGGCGGTCACAGCTCCGGCACGGCTCCGGCATCCAGTCCTCGCCGCGGAAGGCGCGGAAGCCCGCGGAGTCGCGCCAGATCTCTCCGAGCGGCCGGTCCCGCACCGACTCGAAGGTGAGGCCCGGCAGCGTGTGCGCGGCGTGGCAGGGCAGCGCGCGCCCCTCTGGGCTCAGCACGATGAAGCGCTGCCCCCAGCCGTCCATGCACGCCTTGGGCAGGTCCGTGTAGTAGTCGGGCGTGACGAAGAGGACCTCCATCGTCCCCATGAGGCGCTTCCGCGCCGCCGCCGCGACCTCGCGGGCCCGGGCGAGCTGCGCGCGCGAGGGCAGGAGGGCGGCCCGGTTCGGGAGCGCCCAGCCGAGGTATTGGGTGTTGGCGAGCTCGAGCCGATCGGCGTGCAGGCGCTCGGCGAGGGCGATCACCGCCTCGACGTGGTCGAGGTTCTCGCGATGGAGCACGGTATTGAGCGTGAGGGGAAAGCCCAGCTCCTTCACCCAGGCCGCGACCTCGAGCTTCCGGTCGAAGGCCTTCACGCCCGCGATCCGGTCCGAGCCGGCCGCCTCCGTGTCCTGGATGGAGATCTGCACGTTGTCCAGGCCGAGGGCCCGGAACCGGGCCAGGCGCTCGCGGCGGAGCGGGATCCCGCTGGTGATGAGGTTCGTGTAGAGATCGAGCCGCCGGCACT
Source organism: Candidatus Methylomirabilota bacterium (assembly GCA_035764725.1). NCBI lineage: Bacteria > Methylomirabilota (SeqCode) > Candidatus Methylomirabilota bacterium. Next base: position 19,771 of record DASTYT010000041.1, read on the forward strand.
CCTCGATCAGCGCCTCGAGGTCGTCGCGGACCAGCGGCTCGCCGCCGGTGAGGTTCACCTGCACCACGCCGAGATCCTCGGCCTCCCGGAGCACGCGCAGCCACGTCGCGGTGTCGAGCTCGTCCCCGTGCGCGCCGTAGTCCAGCGGGTTCGAGCAGTACACGCAGCGGAGCGGGCAGCGGTACGTGAGCTCCGCGACCAGGGTGTACGGGCGCTCGGCGTCGCTCACGGCGCCGCCTGCACGAGGCCGCGATCGGCCATGGTCTGGAGGAACCCCAGCACCTCGCGCTCCACCGCGGGCGCCTCGTGGCCGTACTGCTTCGCCAGCTCCTCGACGATGGAGCCGACGGTGCGCTCGCCGTCGCAGCGCTGGAGCACGTCGGCGGCGGTGGGGTTCAGCACGAGGCCGCGCTCGGGATAGAGGAGCATGTAGCGCGACGACTTGCGGTCGAACCGGAGGCGCGCCTTGGCGGCGAGGCGCAGCCGGCTCTCCGCCGAGATCATGTGCCCCGCGCGCCCTGCGGGCCCCATCCGGGCTCGACGTAGGCCGCGTAGGCGCAGTCGAGGAGGTGCCACAGGATCTCGGTCTTCCTGATGAGGGCGGCCACGCAGCGCTCCTGCACCTCGTACGAGGGGGCGTGCGCGAGCACGTAGTCGATGGCCTCCATCGAGTCGCGCCGCGCGCGCGGCACCCGCGAGCGGAAATAGGCCAGCATGTCCGGGCTCACCCACGGATAGTGCTTCTCCCACGCGAGCACGCGGCGTGACATGAGGTCGGGCGCGAAGAACTCGGTGAGCGAGGAGGCCACCGCCTCGACGAGCGTGCGCTCGCGGACCAGCTCCACGTAGGCGTCGCAGGCGAAGCGCACGCCGGGCAGCACCGAGCGGCAGCTCGCCACCTCCTCGCGGTCGAGTCCCACGCCCTCGGCCAGGCGCAGCCAGAGCTCGATGCCCGCTTCGCCGCCGCCCTCGTCGCCATCGTGGTCGCGGATGCGCCGGATCCACATGCGGCGGAACGCCGGATCCTCCGACTTCGAAAGGATGATGGCGTCCTTGATGGGGATGCGCGTCTGATAGTAGAAGCGGTTCAGCACCCACTGCTGAAGCTGGGGCCGGGTGAGCCGTCCCTCGTGCATGAGCACGTGGTAGCGATGATGGTCGTGGTAGCGCGCCTCGCCCTCCTTGCGCACCCAGGCGATGAACTCCTCGCGCGGCAGCGGCGGCCGGAGCGCGTCGGTGGTCACAGCGTCACCTCCATGCCGTCCCAGGCGATGGTCCAGCCCGCGGCCTCCGCCTCCTTCCGCTCGGGCGCGTCCTCGCGGAGGACGGGGTTCGTGTTGTTCAGGTGGATGAGGATGCGCCGCGTGGCCGGGAGGCCGCGCAGCGCGGCGAGGCTCCCCTCCGGCCCGCCGACGGGCAGGTGGGCCATGTCGGCCGCGCGCTTGGTGCCGAGCCCCTGCGCCGGCAGCTCGTCGCTCGACCAGAACGTGCCGTCGAAGAACACGGCGTCCGCGTCAGCGAGGGCCTCCCGCACCGCGGGCGTCACACCGCCGGCGGCGGGGAAGTACGCGAGCCGGCGCCCGGTCGCGGTCTCGCGGATGCGGAGGCCGACATTGTCCTCGGGCTCGGTCGCGCGGCGGCCGCCCGGCCGGTTCTCGAGATGGATGGGCGGCTTGCCGGGCACCGCCACCGGCTCGATGGCGAGGCCGCTGGGCTGGCCGTCGACGCCGGCCAAGGCGTCCTCACGTCCCAGCTTCAGCGCGCGCCACGTGACCTGCTCGGGAAAGCGTTGCAGCGTGCGGTAGAGGCCGTTCCCTTCGGTGAAGCCGTCGCGCACGCCTTCGGTGGCGTAGATCACCAGGGGATGGGACTCGCGAAGGGACAGGAGCCCGAGCACGTGATCGAGATCGCCGTTGGTGAGAACAATGGCGCGGATGGGGGAGTGACGAGCGGCGTGGGGATGCAGCCCCTCGAAATTCTCGATCTGCTGCCGGATCTCGGGGGAGCAGTTGAGGAGGAACCAACCCGTCCCGTCGGCGCTGAGCGCCACCGACTCCTGGGTGCGGGCCACCGTCTTCAGCGTGCCGTCACGGAGGCCGCGACAGTTGGGGCAACCGCAATTCCACTGCGGGAAGCCGCCGCCAGCGGCGGAGCCGAGGACACGAATGCGCACGATGGATCCCCCGGAGACGCAACAGCCCCCGGACTCGGCGAAGCGCCGAGAGGGGGCTGCGGGGTCTTCCGCGGCAGGCGCCGCCTAGAAGCGGTCGTCGTCCTGCCGGTCGAAGTCGTCCTGGTAGGAGTTGATCTCGGCGTCCATCTTCACTTCGATGAAGTCCGGCGCTTCCCAGGTCATCGCGCTCACCTCCGGTAGAGGGTTCTGGTCCGGGTGGTCTGGTCGCGATACTACCGAAATGGGGTGGAGGCGTCAACCCCCGTCCCCGGCCCTACCGGGGGCCCGCCATGGTGTCGGTCCCGGGCCGAACGTATACTAGCCGCCCGGAGGAACCAGCCCATGTCACCCAGCGCGGACGAGCTCATCTACGAGGTGAAGGACAAGATCGCGACCATCACGCTCAACCGGCCCGACAAGATGAACGCCTTCACCGGGCCGATGATCGATGCGTGGGCGAGCTCCTTGAACGAGGCCCAGCGCGATCCCGCCGTCAACGTGGTGATCGTGACGGGGGCGGGGAAGGCGTTCTGCTCCGGGGGCGACGTCGGCCGCATGGGCGACAGCCGGCCGAGCCCCCTCGATCACAAGAACGGGCTCTGGGAGGCCATCCACCGCGTGCCCAAGGCGCTCGAGGCGATGGACAAGCCGGTGATCGCCATGGTCAACGGCGTCGCGGTGGGCGCGGGCATGGGCATGAGCCTCATGTGCGACATGCGCATCGCCGCCGACACCGCTCGCTTTTCCACCGGCTACGTGCGAGTGGGTCTCGTGCCGGGCGACGGCGACACCTACTTCCTCCCGCGGCTCATCGGCACCGCGAAGGCGCTGGAGCTGCTCTGGACCGCGGACTTCATCGAGGCGCCCGAAGCGCTCAAGCTCGGCATCGTGAACCGCGTCGTGCCCGCGGCGGAGCTACGCGAGGCGACGTACGCCTTCGCCGCCCAGGTCGCGAATGGGCCCCAGGTGCCGATCAGAATGATCAAGAGGTTGGTCTACCAGAGCATGCGCCTCGACCTCCGCACCCACCTGGATCTCGTCTCGTCCCACATGGCGGTCGTGCGCGAGACGGCGGACCACAAGGAAGGCGTGCAGGCGTTCAAGGACAAGCGGCCGCCCCAGTTCACCGGGCGCTGAGCCGGAGGCGCGCGATGGCCGGCCCTCCCGTCTCTGCCCAGGACGCGATGCCCGTCACGCGTGGGCTCAACTACTTCCTGGTCGACGGCGCGTTCCAGCAGCTCTGCGAGTCGGTGATGGGGCCGGAGACCTACGCGCTCGCGCGCCCGCATCTGGTCGCGATGGGGGAGGTCGCCGGGGACGAGCTCGACGCTCTCGCCCACGCCGCCGACAAGAATCCGCCCGTCCTCCGGTCCTGGGACGAGCGGGGCCAGCGCATCGACGAGGTGGTCTTCCATCCTTCATATAAACGGATGGAGGAGCTGGCCTTCGGCCGCTTCGGGCTGGCCGCCCTGTCCCACCGTCCGGGCGTACTCGGCTGGCCCGGCCCCGTGCCGCACGTGGTGAAGTACGGGCTTACCTATCTCTTCGGTCAGTCAGAGTTCGGGCTCCTCTGCCCGGTCAACATGACGGACGCCGGGGCCCGCATGCTGCGCCACTACGGGAGCGCCGAGCTCCAGGCGCGCTATCTGCCGGGGCTCACCGCCACCGACATGGCCGCGCTGCGCCAGGGGACGCAGTGGATGACGGAGAAGACGGGCGGCTCCGACGTGGGCGCGGCCACCACGGTGGCGAAGCGGGGCGCCGACGGCCTCTGGCGCCTCTGGGGCGACAAGTGGTTCTGCTCGAACGCCAACGCCGACGTGGCGTTCACGCTCGCCCGTCCCGCGGGTGCGCCCGACGGCACGCGCGGGCTCGCGATGTTCCTCGTGCCCAAGGTGCTGCCGGACGGGCGACGCAACGACCTCACAGTGAACCGGCTCAAGGACAAGTTCGGCTCGCGCTCGATGGCGAGCGGCGAGGTGACGTACGCCGGCGCCGTCGCCTACCCGGTGGGCGATCTCGACCGCGGCTTCAAGCAGATGATGGAGATGGTCAACGTCTCGCGCCTCTCGAACGCGCTGCGCTCCTCCGCGCTCATCCGCCGGGCCGTGCTCGAAGCGCTCACCCACGCGCGGGCGCGGGTGGCGTTCGGCCGCGTCCTCGCCGAGCTGCCGCTCCTGCGCGCCCAGCTCCTCCAGATGGTGGTGGATTCGGAGGCCGCCGTCGCGGTGGTGCTCCACGCGGCCGCCACGCTCGACCGGTGGGACCGGGGCGAGGCGCCGGCCCGCGCCCTGTTCCGCATCCTCACTCCCCTCGCGAAGTACTGGATCACCCAGCACGCGCGCCTCGTCACCGCGGAAGCGATGAACGTGCGCGGGGGAAACGGCTACATCGAGGAGTGGGTGAATCCTCGGCTCGTGCGCGACAGCTACCTCGGCTCGATCTGGGAGGGGGCCAGCAACGTGGTCGCCCTCGACGTGCAGCGCGCCATCCTGCGCGAGGCCGCGCACGAGCCGCTGCTCGCCTTCGTCGGCGAGCGTCTTGCGCGCGTGACGGAAGCCGCGGCCAAGCCGTGGGTGGACGTGGCGCGCGAGGCGCTGGACGTCGTCCGGCGGCGCATTGCGGGCTGGGCGGCGCTGCCGCGCCCCGAGCAGGAGCTCGAAGCCCGGCCGGTGGCCGACACGCTCTACCATCTCCTCGCCGCGTCACTGCTCCTCGCCGAGGGCCAGTCCCTGCTCGAGGGGCGGGGCGACGCCCACCAGCTCCTCAGCGGCGCGGTCTATCTCCGCCGCTGGCTCGTGTCGCGCGAGGCGGGCGCCCCGCCGTTCGGTGGGCGCGAGATCGAGTGGCTGGACGCGCTCGCCGATTTCCGGCCGATCCCGCTGAGCGCGCTCGCCTGAGCGCGGGACGCGAGGGGATAGTCGCCGCCTAGGCGGCGAGGGCGGCGTGCGCCGCGATCTCGGCGGCGCGGATCATCATGGCGAGCTCCATGCTCGGCTCGTCGAGCGCATGTGAGGCCACCATCGACGGGAGGAACGGGAGATGGATGAAGCCCGCGGGGATGCGGCGGGCGCTCTCGTCGAGGGCATGGAGCGCCGCATAGAGCGTGTAGTTGCAGAGGAAGGTCCCCGCGGTGTTCGACACGTAGGCGGGAATTCCCTCGCCGGTGAGGGCCTCCAGGATGGCGGGCAGCGGCAGGGTGCTCCAGTACGCGGCGGGCCCGCCCGCCACGCACGGCGTGCCACGCACGATGTCGCCGCGATTGTCGGCGAGGTGATAGTCCATCACGTTCAGCGCCGCGCGCTCGAGGGCGATGCGCATGCGGCCGCCGGCCAGCCCCAGCATCACCGCGGCGCGAAGGCCGGGCTCGGCGAGCGCGGGGAGCAGCGCGGCGCGCGCTTCCTCATGCTGCACGGGCAGGATCATCGTCCGCATCACCGCGTCGCGCACGCGGCGGCCATCGAGCGCCTTTGCGACCTCCTGCGAGGGGTTGGCGGTGTCGCCGCCGAAGGGCTCGAAGCCGGTGATGAGGACGTGGCCGCCGGTGGCCATGGCTAGACCGGGCGCGCCCCCGCGCGATGGCGCTGGGCGAGCGCCTGATAGCCGGCGGGATTCATCTGCACCCAGCGCTCCGCGGGCGTCCCCGCCAACGGTCCGCGCACCTTGCAGGGCGCCCCCATCGCGAGCACGCCCTCGGGAATGTCCGTGCCGGGGGTCACCAGGGAGCCGGCAGCGATCATCGAGCGCGCACCGATCTTGGCGCCGTCGAGGACCGTGGAGGAATTACCCACAAGGGCCTCCTCACCGATCGTAGCCGCATGGACCATGCAGAGATGGCCGATGGTGGCGCCGGGCCCGATCTCCGTCCCGCCCGCCGGCGTGACGTGGATGACCGAGCCATCTTGCACGTTCGCGCCGCGGCGGATCACGATCGGTGAGAAGTCGGCGCGCACCACGGCGCCGTACCAGACCGATGCGTTTTCCTCGACGGTCACGTCACCGATGATGCTCGCGGTCGGGGCGATAAAGGCGGTGGGGTGGATCTTTGGAGTCTTTCCCTCGAACGAGAAGAGTGGCATGGCATAACGCTAGCATCGGCTCACTGGACATCGCAACCGTCGAGGCGTACGCTTCGCGGCCGGGCGCCCCAATGATGAGCCTGGGATGAGCATCCCCAAGATCGTCGCCGTCGCCACGGCCACGCCCGCCCACCGCTTCGATCAGGCCACCATTCTGCGCATGGCCGGCTATCCGGACGCCCAGCGTGCCGGCTTCTTCGCGAACAGCCAGATCGAGGGGCGCTATCTCTACTTCGATCCCGCCACCTTCAAGCCCGACGAGACGCCCCAGGAGAGCGTGGACGACCTGAACGATCGCTTCCGTCGCGGCGCCCTCGAGCTGTCGTCGGCGGCGGCGCGGAAGGCCATCGCGAAGGCAGGGTGGAAGCCTGAGGACGTGGACTTCATCGCCACCACGACGTGCACCGGCCGCCTCTGCCCCAGCCTCGACGCCCACCTCGTGAGCCTCCTGGGCTTCCGCCCGGACGTGCAGCGCGCGCACGTCGGCGACACTGGATGCGCCGCCGCGATGGTGGTGCTCCAGCAGGCCTGGAATCACCTGCGTGCGTTCCCCCGCCACCGCGCGGTGGTGGTGGCTGTCGAGCTCTGCTCGGCCGCCTACTACCTCGACGACCGGCTCGAGAGCGCGGTCGCTCATGCGATCTTCGCCGACGGCGCGGGGGCGCTGGCCCTGTCGTGCGAGGGCGAGGGGCCGGCCGTGGTGGAGCACCGCACGCTATTCCGGCCTGAGCATCTGGGCGCGATGGGCTTCGAGTACCCGGGTGGTCGCCCGCGCGTGGTGCTCTCCAAGGAGGTGCGCCGGATCGGCGGGGGCATGATGCGCGAGATGGCGCAACTCTTGATGGCCGCGCACGGTCTCAAGAAGGAGGACGTGGCTCACTTCGTTCTCCACTCCGCGGGCCGTCGCGTGATCGAGCAGGCCAAGACGCTGCTCGAGCTGACCGACGAGCAGATCGCACACTCCCGGCACGTGCTCCGCGTGTTCGGCAACATGTCCTCCGCCACCATCCTGTTCGTCCTCGAGGAGGCGCTGCGTGCTGGGGCGCCCCAGCCCGGCGACTGGGGACTGATGATCGCCCTCGGCCCCGGCTTCGCCGCCGAGGGCGCGCTGCTGCGCTGGTAGATGCGCTTCGTCCGGCCGCTCTCGCGTGCCGCCGGCGCCGTCGAGCTCGAGGACGGCCCCGCCCCGTTCGCGGAGCGCGCGCGGAACGTCGTCGAGATCGCGCGGCTCAATGGCGTCTTCGGCGGCCGGCTCGTCACCGTGCACCACGTGCGGCGCCTGCTCGCCCGACTGCCAGCCGACAGGACCGCCACCATCCTCGATCTCGGCACTGGGGGCGGGGACATTCCACGCTCCGTCGTGTGCTGGGCGCGGCGCGCGGGCCGCTCGATCCGCGTGATCGCGCTGGACCGGGACCCGGCGACTCTCGCGGTGGCCCGACGGACGGTCGCCGGCTATCCGGAGATCACCCTGCTGCGGGCGGACGCGCTCGCCCTGCCCTTCCGGGACCGCGCGGTGGACGTTGCCATTACCGCGCTGACCCTGCATCATTTCGAGCCCGCGGCCGCCACCAGGTGTCTCGCCGCGATGGGCCGGGTGGCGAGCGTGGGCGTCGTCGTCAACGACCTCGCGCGGAGCCGAATGGCCTGGGCGCTGGTGTGGCTGGTCACCCGGGTGCTCGGCTGCGGGCGCATGTCGCGTCACGACGGGCCGCTCTCCGTCCGCCGCGCCTACACCGCGGATGAGCTGCGCGGGCTCTGCGCGCGCGCGGGCCTCGAAGGCGTGGCGGTGCGCCGGTACGCACCGCTGCTGCGGCTCTGCGCGGTCACCGAATAGGGGAGCGCCGGATGACGCCGTACGACGTGATCGTCGTGGGGGGCGGACCGGCGGGGAGCGCGACGGCCATCCTGCTCGCCGAGCGCGGCTGGTCGGTGCTGCTGCTGGACAAGGCGGCGTTTCCACGTCCGAAGATCTGCGGTGAGTATCTCTCGCCGGAGTCCGCGCGCATCCTCGACCGCCTAGGCGTGCTCAAGGACGTGGACGCGGCGGCGCAACCCATCGTCGGCATGCGCATCATCGCGCCGGACGGCCGGCGGCTCGAGGGGCGTTACCCCGCGCGCGGCCCCTGGCCCGGCTATCGTGGGCACGGACTCGCCATCCCCCGCGAGACGCTCGATCGCCTCCTCTTCGAGCGTGCGCGCGTCCTTCCGCTCGACGCCCGAGAGCGTCATCGCGTGACTGAGCTCCGGCGCGCCGGCGAGGCGGTGGTGGGCGTGGGCTATGAGGATGCGGACGGCCAGCCCAAGGAGGCGGCCGCGCGCCTGGTGGTCGGCGCCGACGGACGCGCGTCGCTCGTCGCGCGCGCCCTCGGCCTCGTGCGGCCGCATCGGCTCCGGCGCATGGCGCTGATCCGGCACGTGGCGGGATTGGCCGACCTCGGGGACCTCGGCGAGATCTACGTGGACCCGCCCGACTACGCGATCCTGAATCCGGTGGCCCCGGGCGTCGTGAACCTCGGGCTCGTGGTGCCCCACGCGCACGCGCGCGCCTTCCGCGGGCGGCTCGAGACGTTCTTCGACGCGCGCCTGAAGCAGCTCCGTCATCTCGCCCCGCGCCTCGACGGCCTGCGGGCGGTGGGGCCGCTCCGCGCAATGGGTCCGCTCGCGTACCGCGTCGACGAGCCCTCGGTGGACGGCGTGGCCCTCGTGGGCGACGCAGGCGGGTTCTACGATCCCTTCACCGGCGAGGGGCTCTACACCGCGCTGCGCTCGGCGGAGCTCCTCGTCGAGGTCGCGCACGCGGCGTTGCGCGCGGGCCGCTGCACCGCCGCCGCCCTCCGTCCCTACGCCCGAGCCCGGCGTGACGCGTTCCTCGGCAAGGCCCGGCTCACGCGCGCGCTCCAGGCGCTGATCGCGCGCCGCCGCGCCGCGAATCTCGCCGCGCGCCTCCTCGCCGCGCGGCCCGCCTTGCTGGCGACGGTGATGGGCGTGCTCGGCGACTTCGTGCCCCCCGCCGCACTGCTGCGCGGGGCCCTCCTGCGCGCGCCCAGCGCGCGCGGTTGACAGTTGGGGTCCGCCATGACAGGCTTCAATTCGGCGAAAGAGGCATACGTTCTCATATGCGAAGCCCTGACCCCCAGCCCGGCGCACCGGCCCCGCGTCCCCGCGACGCGGGCCCGCGGGCCATCGGTCGCGTGCTCGAGTCCCTGGAGATCCTCGCGCGCGAGCGGGGCGGGCAGACCCTCAGCGAGCTGTCCCACCGGCTCTCGTCGCCCAAGTCGAGCCTCTTCTACCTCCTCCGCTCGCTGAACCGGCTGGGGTACCTCGTGCGCGCGGAAGACGGCCGCTACCGGCTCGGGCCGGGCGCCTTCACCTTCGCCATGGCGGCGCTCTCCAACCGCGAGCTGCCGGAGCTCTCGCGGCCCTTCCTCGAGGACCTGGCCGCCAAGTGCGGCGAGACCGCGCTCATCGGCACGCTCGCCTCCGACGGTACGGTCGCCGTCTACATCGACCGGGTCGAGAGCCACAATCCGGTGCGCTACACGGTGTCGGTGGGTGATCAGCGGCCGCTCTACTGCTCGGCGCTGGGCAAGCTGCTCCTCGCCTACATGCCCCCGGAGCAGCAAGAGGAATACTTCCGGTCGGCGAAGCTCAAGGCCCTGGCGCGCCACACCATCACCGACCGCGCCACGCTCAAGAAGGCCCTCGCCGAGATCCGGCGCGTGGGACTCTCGGTGACGCGGGACGAGCTGTCGGAAGGTTCGGCGGGCCTGGCCGCGCCGATCTTCGGGCGCGACGGCCAGGTCGTCGCCGCTCTGGTGGTGGGGGGACCGACGGTGCGCATCGTTCCCAACCTCGCGCGCTTCGGGAAGATGACCCGCGACACCGCGCGCGCGATCTCTCGGGTGCTGGGCGCCGGCGAGGAGCCGGCCGTCGCCGTCGCCGAGGCGCGCTGACGCGCGCCCGCTCCCTCAGCGCCCGCGCGCCCGACTGCGCCGCTTGACCGGCGCCTGCTCTTCCTCGCCCGCCGCCGGCTGCGTGCCCGCGACCAGCGTGGGCAGGCCGGCGTCGCGCAGGGGCTTGCCGATGTGATCGCGGATCCAGCGGGCGTCCCACCACTCGATCGGCGTCACGGAGATCCCGTGGATGAGCACCTCGTAGTGGAGGTGATCGCCCACCGCGAGCCCGGTCGTCCCGGTGCGGCCGAGCTCCTGGCCCTTCTGCACCGAGTCGCCCTCCTTCACCGAGAACGACGAGAGGTGGGCGTAGAGCGTCTGTAACCCCCAGCCGTGATCCAGAATCACCGCATTGCCGTAGATGGTGAGGGGGCCCGCGTAGAGCACGATGCCCGAATTCGCCGCGGGCACGGGGCTGTGCTTGAGCGAGGCGAGGTCATAGCCCAGGTGCACCTGGACGTCGATCTCGCGGCCCTCGTAGCGGTAGGAGCGCGTCTCCGCGAAGTTCGAGAACACCTTGGAGTTGTGGGGCTGGAGGAAGGGGCCTTCGAACAGGGGGCGCGGCTGGGTGCGGGTGGCGAGCTCGCGCTTCTTCTGCTCGGCGGCCTTGCGCTGATCCCGGTTGATGCGGAGGAATGCGGCGACGAGCGCCTCGCCCTGGGCGCTGGCCTGGTCGGGCAGGAGCTCCGCCACCTTCTCCTTGAGGAAGGCCTCCTTCACCTCGATCGCGTCCGTGGGGAATTTCCGCGCCTTGATCTCGGCGGCGACGGGCCGCGTGACCGCATTGCCCGCTTCGTCCTGCGCGAGCACGGAGATGGCGCCCCGCGGCGCGTCCCACGGCAGCGCCAGCAAGCCGACGAGGATGCCGGAGTCTGGCGGTCCCGCGGGGAATGCGGGGAAGAAGAGGCCGCCCGCGTTCACGCCCACCCGGGAGGCGCCCTTCGAGCGAAAGACCACGAGCCCGCCGCCGCCCTGGGCGAGGTAGCGGGTGTACGAGAGCACCTCCAGCGTGGGTGGGGTGAAGTCGAGCGTCACCGGGACGGTGAGCACCGGTCGATCGTCGACGCGGAGCGGCCGCCAGAAGCTGTCGCGGGCGCGGACCTCCAGCGTCGCCTGACCCTCGCGTAGTCCGGTGTTGCGTCCCTCGACGACGAGGTCGACCTTCTTCTCGGGACCGGGGGCGGCGAACGTCTGCGCCGCGAGCACCACCCGGCCCTGGCCCTGCACGAGGCGCACCTCCACGCTCAGGACGGAGCCGCGCTCCGCGCGGAGGCTCAGATTGAGCGGGGTCTTCACGCCGATGAAGCGCAGCGGGGGAACGATCTCGGCGTGGACTCCATGGACGGTCTGTCGCCAGGCGAGAATCGAGATCCCGACCACGATGAGGAGGGCGGGGAGGAGGACGAGGTAGAACCAGAACCGGGCGCCGATCCGAGCCACCTTGGGATCATACCGACGCGCGCGTCGAGCCGTCAATTTTCGTGCTAGAAGAAGCCATGGGAGCGCGCGTGGGTCGCGCCGCGGCGGCGCTCGGGCTCGCCGCGAGCGCGGGCGCGCACCTGCTGAGCTTCACGCCGCTGGGCGCCCGCGTACCCGACTCGTTCATCGTCGTGATCTTCGCTGGCGCGATCGTGCTGCTCCTTGTCATGCTCGCCCGGCTTCGCCGGCGCGTGGCGCCGGCCCGCGCCGGGCGCCGGGTGGAGGTGCTCGACTGGCGTGGCCTCTCTCGTCGGGTGCCGGCGCCGCTCAGCGGCCTCGTCGTAACCGTCGCCGCCTACTCGCTTCTCAACTTCGCCCTCGCCGTGCTCACCGAGGCGGGCGCGCTCCGCATCGCCACCGGGCATGGGCTGCTCTTCTACCTCATTCCCTTCACGTACTTCGCCCACGTGGAGCCCACCTTGAGTTGACACCCGGAACCCGTTTGGATAGAGTGAGCCGGGTTTGTTCCCGAAAGCACATACATGTCACGACTCGTCTGGCTGATCCCGCTCTTCCCGCTCCTCGGGAGCGTGATCAACGCCGTGGCCGGACGCCTCATCGGCGCGCGCGCCCACTGGATCGCGGTGCCCGCGCTCGGCGCCGCCTTCCTCACCTCGTGCGCGGTGTTCGCGCGCGTGTGGGCGGGCGAAACCTATAGCGGCGCGCTCTTCTCGTGGATCAGCGCCGGCACCTTCCAGGTTCCGCTCACCGTCCAGGTCGATCAGCTCTCCGCGGTCATGCTGCTCGTCGTCACCGGCGTGGGCTTCCTCATCCACCTCTATTCCGCCGGCTACATGCACGACGATCCCGGCTATGCGCGCTTCTTCACCTACCTCAATCTGTTCGTGTTCTCGATGGTGATGCTGGTCCTCGCTGGCAACTTCCTCGTCCTCTATGTGTTCTGGGAGGCGGTGGGCCTCTGCTCCTACCTCCTCGTCGGCTTCTGGTACGAGCGGAAGTCGGCGGCGGACGCGGGCAAGAAGGCGTTCATCGTGAACCGGGTGGGCGACTTCGGCTTCGGCCTCGGCGTCATGCTGATCTGGGTGACCTTCGGTACTCTCGACTACGGCGCGGTGTTCGCCAAGGCCGACGCGTCGATCGGCGCCGGCACCTACACCGCGATCGCGCTCCTCCTTTTCATGGGCGCGTGCGGCAAGTCCGCCCAGGGGCCGCTTTACACCTGGCTGCCCGACGCGATGGAGGGGCCGACGCCGGTGTCCGCCCTCATCCACGCCGCCACCATGGTGACGGCGGGCGTCTACATGGTCGCGCGCTGCCACAAGCTATTCGAGATGTCGCCGGTCGCCTTCGACGTGGTGGCGTGGGTGGGCGGTCTCACCGCCGTCTTCGCCGCGACCATCGCCCTCGCCCAGACCGACATCAAGCGCGTGCTCGCCTACTCCACCATCAGCCAGCTCGGCTACATGTTCGTCGGCGTGGGGGTCGGGGCGTACGCGGCGGGCATCTTCCACCTCGTGACCCACGCCTTCTTCAAGGCCCTGCTGTTCCTCGGCGCGGGCAGCGTGATCCACGGCCTCCAGGGCGAGCAGGACCTGCGCAAGATGGGCGGCCTCAAGTCGAAGATGCTCACCACGACCATCACCTTCCTCGTCGGCGCCCTCGGGCTCGCGGGCGTGCCGCCGCTCGCCGGCTTCTTCTCCAAGGACGAGATCCTCGCCGCGACCTTCTTCGACGGCCAGCGCGTGCTCTTCTTCCTGCTGCTCGGCGGGGCCTTCCTCACCGCCTTCTACACATTCCGCCTCGTGTTCCTCGCGTTCTTCGGAGCGCCCCGCATGACGCAGGAGGCGCGCCGGCACGTGCACGAGTCGCCCGCGGTGATGACGCTGCCCCTCGCCCTCCTCGCCATCCTCACCGTGGTGGCGGGGATCGCGCTGGGCGCGCCGTCGTCGCACGGGACGGTCTTCGCGCGCTTCCTCGACCCCGTGCTGCCGCTGCACGAGGCGGACCACGGCACCACCGGCAAGGTGCTGATCCTGATCTCGATCGTGGTCGCGGTGGCGGGGGTGCTCCTCGCCTGGATGATGTACGGGCGCCGGCCTGTCCGCGCCGAGGAGATCGGCGAGCCGCGCAACGGCCTCCACACGCTGCTGCTGAACAAGTACTACGTCGACGAGCTCTACGACGCCCTGTTCGTCCGGCCCTCGTACCGGCTCTACGTCTGGTGCGCGCGCGTGTTCGACCTGCGATTCATCGACGGCATCGTCAACGGCGTCGGCGCGGCGGTGACGGCCTGGGCCGGCGGCCTCCGTCGCGTCCAGACCGGTTTCACCATGAACTACGCCCTCGGCATGCTCCTGGGCGCGATCGCGGTGGTCGCCTTCCTCTACGCGCGCGGTCCCCGGTGAGGGGTATGACCCTGTCCCTCGTGGTATTCCTCCCCGCGGTGGGCGCGGTGATCATCGGGCTGCTCCCGCGCGCCCGCGACGAGACGGTGAAGCGCGCGGTCCTCGCGGTGGCGCTGCTGACGTTCCTCGTGTCGCTGCCGCTCTACACGGGCTTCGACGCGCGCGTGGCCGACTACCAGTTCCAGGAGCGGCGGCCGTGGTTGCCGTCGCTCGGCATCGGCTACCACGTCGGCATCGACGGGATCAGCCTGCTGCTGGTGCTCCTGACCACCTTCCTCATGCCGATCACGCTGCTGGCGTCGTGGCACGCCATCGAGAAGCGGTGGAAGGAGTTCGCCGTCACCATGCTGCTGCTGGAGACGGGGATGCTGGGGGTCTTCGTCGCCCTGGACCTCTTCCTCTTCTACGTCTTCTGGGAAGCGATGCTGATTCCGATGTACCTCGTCATCGGGGTCTGGGGCGGGACGAACCGGGTGTACGCCGCGGTGAAGTTCGTCCTCTACACCCTCGCCGGCTCTCTGCTCATGCTGGTCGCCATCCTGGCCCTCTTCTTCCAGCACGGCGCCGTCACCGGCAACTACACCTTCGATCTCCCCGTGCTCGCCCAGTACGTGATGCCGGGCGGGCGCGTGCAGAACCTCCTCTTCCTCGCCTTCGCCCTCGCCTTCGCCATCAAGGTGCCGATGTTCCCCTTCCACACGTGGCTGCCCGACGCGCACGTCGAGGCGCCCACGCCGGGCAGCGTGATCCTGGCCGGCGTTCTCCTGAAGATGGGGACCTACGGCTTCCTGCGCTTCTGCCTGCCCCTGTTCCCGCAGGCGAGCATGACCTTCGCCCCGTGGATCATCGCGCTCGCCATCGTGGGGATCATCTACGGCGCGTGGGTGTCGACCGTGCAGGCGGACATCAAGAAGCTCGTGGCGTACTCCTCGGTGAGCCATCTGGGCTTCGTGATGCTGGGTCTCTTCGCCCTCAACGCCCAGGGGGTGGTGGGCGGCATCATCCAGATGGTGAACCACGGGCTGAGCACGGGGGCGCTCTTCCTCCTCGTGGGCATGATCTACGAGCGCCGCCACACGCGGCTCATCGAGCAGTTCGGCGGGATCTGGAAGGTGATGCCCGCGTTCAGCGTGCTCTTCATGATCGTCACCTTCTCGTCCATCGGGCTCCCCGGCCTCAATGGGTTCGTGGGTGAGTTCCTGATCCTCGTGGGGGCGTTCCAGTGGAACCGGCTCGCCGCCGCGCTCGCCACCACCGGCATCATCTTCGCCGCCGTCTACATGCTGTGGATGTACCAGCGCGTGATCTTCGGCGAGCTCACGCGCGAGGAGAACCGCGGCCTCACCGACCTCTCGGTGCGCGAGTGGGTGGTGCTGGTCCCGGTGCTGCTCCTCATCGTGTGGATCGGCGTCTATCCCGGGCCGTTCACCGGCGTGACGGAGGCGAGCGTGCAGGCCCTCATCAGCCAAGTCCAGGCCAAGGCCGCCGCGACGGCGGCTCTCGCGTCCCGCTAGATGCCGACCGCCGCGCTCGTGACGCCCCTCGTCGCGCCCGTCATGAGCTTTCGGGCCATCGGGCCCGTGCTGGTTCTGTCCGTCACCGCGCTGCTGCTCCTGGTGATCGATCTTCTCCCGCCGCGGGATCGCAAGGACCATCTCGGGGTGGTGGGGCTGGTGGGGGTCGTGGCCTCCCTAGTCGTGTCGCTCCTCTTCTGGGGCGCCGACGAGCGTTCGTTCAGAGGGATGGTGGTCCTCGACGGCTTTGCCATCTTCTTCAACCTGGTGATCGGGTTCTCGGTGGGCCTGGTGCTGCTGCTGTCCCTCGACTACGTGCGGCGGCAGGGCGCGGAGAGCGGCGAGTTCTACATCCTCGTGCTGCTCTCCGCCATCGGGATGACCCTCATGGCGAGCGCGGGTGATCTCATCATGGTGTTCCTCGGGCTCGAGACGATGTCGCTCGCTCTCTACGTCCTCGCCGGGACCTTCAAGACCCGCATCGAGTCCGCCGAGGCCTCGATGAAGTATTTCCTCCTCGGCGCCTTCGCCTCCGGGTTCTTCCTCTACGGGATCGCGCTGATCTTCGGCGCCGCCGGCTCGACCAACCTCGACCGCATCGGCCTCGCCCTCGCCTCGGGGGCGGGGAAGGACCCGCTGCTGCTCGTGGGCTTCGGCCTCCTCGTGGTGGGCTTCGGGTTCAAGATCTCCTCGGTGCCCTTCCACATGTGGGCCTCCGACGTCTACCAGGGCGCCCCCACCTCGGTCACCACGCTGATCGCCACCGGCTCCAAGGCCGCCGCCTTTGCCGCGCTGCTGCGGGTGCTCCTGAGCGCGTTGCGCCCGGCCCAGGACGAGTGGGCCATGCTCCTCTGGGGGCTCGCGGTGCTCAGCATGACGGTGGGCAACGTGGTGGCCATCGCCCAGCAGAACGTCAAGCGCATGCTCGCGTACTCGTCCATCGCCCACGTGGGCTACATCCTCATCGGGATGGTGGCGGGCGGCCCGCTCGGCAATGCCGCCGTGCTCTTCTACCTCCTCGTCTACACCTTCACCACCGTGGGATCCTTCGGCGTGCTCCTCCTCCTCGAGCGCAACGGCAAGGAGGCGGTGGAGGTGGGCGATCTGGGCGGGCTCGCCACCCGGCATCCGGTGATGGCGCTGGTGCTGACGATCTTCCTCCTCTCGCTGGTGGGGATTCCGCCCACCGCGGGCTTCGTGGGGAAGTTCTACCTGTTCGGCGCCGCGGTCCGCGCCGGCTATGTGGGGCTGGCGGTGATCGGCGTGCTCAACTCCGCCATCGCCGCCTACTACTACCTGCGCATCGTGGTCTTCATGTACATGCGCGATCCCGAGGGCGCGCCCACCGAGGTGGCGCCCTCGCTCGCCGGGTCGCTCGCCCTGTTCGTGGCCCTCTGTGGCGTGATCTGGCTCGGCGTCATGCCCGCCCCCTACCTGGACCTCGCGCAGACGGCCCTGGCCCCGCTGCTCCGCTAGGCGCCGGACACAGGCTCGTGGCCGTCCGGCTGCCGTATCGCGGCTGGCTGTTCGATCTCGACGGTACCGTATACCTGGGGGAGCGCCTGGTCCCCGGCGCCGCCGAGCTCATCGCCGGTCTCCGCGCCGCCGGCCGCCGCGTGGCGTTCCTGTCCAACAAGCCGCTGGAAACGCGCGCCGACTACGCGCGCAAGCTCACCCGCCTGGGGATCCCCGCCGACGCGGACGACGTGATCAACTCGTCCCTCGTCCTCGCCCGCCACCTGCGCGGGCTGGATCCGGGCGCGCCCGTCTTCGTGATCGGAGAGGCGCCGATGCTCGCGGAGATGCGGGCGCACGGCTTCGAGGTGCGCGACGACGCGCGTGTGCGGTGGGTGGTGATCGCCTTCGACCGCACCTTTACGTACGCCAAGCTCGACACCGCGCTCCAGGCAGTGAAGGGGGGCGCGCGCCTCATCGCCACCAACCCCGACCGCACGTGCCCGGTGGAGGGCGGCGAGATCCCCGACTGCGCGGGAATGATCGCGGCGGTCGAAGCGGTGACGGACCGGCGGGTGGAGGTGATCGTCGGGAAACCATCGCCGATCATCTTGGACGTCGCGCTGGCCGCGCTCGGGGTGCCCGCGGCGGAGTCGGTGATCATCGGCGACCGGATCGAGACCGACATCGCGATGGGTCGGCGCAGCGGGCTCGCCACCGTGCTCGTGCTGAGCGGCGTCACGCGGCCCGACGACCCCCGAATCGCCACGCTCGCTCCCGACCACGTGGTACGATCCGTGGCAGATCTCTCTCCCTGAGAACAACGTGATTCAAAGCCGGCTCGCGGGACTCGACCAGACGCCGCTCGACGCCGTCGTGATCGGCGGCGGCATGGCGGGCGCGGGCATTGCCCGCGATCTCGCCCTTCGCGGCGTCTCGGTGGCCCTGTTCGAGAAGGGCGACTTCGCCTCCGGCACCTCGTCGAAGTCCTCCAAGCTGATCCACGGCGGCCTGCGCTACCTCGAGCTGGGCGACTTCAAGCTCGTGCGCGAGTCGCTGCGCGAGCGGAAGACCCTCGAGCGCGTGGCGCCGCATCTCGTCCGGCCGCTGCCGTTCCTCGTGCCCGTCTACAAGGGCAGCCGGCGCGGGCTCGTCCTCGTGCGGCTCGGGATGTGGCTCTACGATCTCCTCACGCCGGGCAAGGCGACCGAGCGGTACCGCGTGCTCCGCGCGGTGGACACGCTCGCGCTCGAGCCGAACATCCGTCCGGAGGATCTCAAGGGCGCGGGCTACTACTTCGACGATCTCCTCCTCTATCCCGAGCGCATGTGCCTGGAGAACGTCCTGTCGGCGGCGCGTCACGGCGCCCGCACGTTCAACTACTGCCAGGTCGAGGAGTTCCTCAAGGGCGCGCGGGGGCTCGACGGCGTGCGGGTGCGCGACCTCCTCACCGACCAGGTCTTCGACGTGCGCGCCTCGGTGGTGATCAACGCCTCCGGCCCCTGGGTGGACCGCGTGCGCGAGCTCGCTGGGCTCAGCGGCGCCGCGCCCCGAGTGGTCCGTACCACCAAGGGCATCCACTGCCTGCTCCCGCGTCTGACCGAGCGGGCGGTGTATCTCTCGTCGGACTCCGACGAGCGGATGATCTTCGTGATTCCATGGCGCGACTTCTCGCTGGTCGGCACCACCGACACGGACTTCGACGGCGATCCCGACCGCCTGTGGGCCACCCGCGGC
>DASTYT010000042.1 GCA_035764725.1 Candidatus Methylomirabilota bacterium
GGTGCGCACACCCTTCGCGCTCGTGGCCCTGTCGTGCGCCGCGATGGTCGCATTCCGCTACGCGGCGGAGCATCCCGACCGGCTCTCCCACCTGATCCTTCTGAGCGGCCAGTACGCGGAGTCGGTGCCGCAGCCGTTCGACGAGAAGGTGGCGCCGGTGATCCGCGATCAGTTCGACGCCTGGCGCCAGCGTCTCTTCGCGCGCTGCCTGCCCGAGCCGCACTCGCTGAAGGGCATGGAGGACGCCTACGCGTGGGCGGGGGAGACCACGCCGGACGTGCTCGTTGAGTCGCTCCGCGCCATCGACGGCTCGAACGTGTACGATCTCCTGTCCCGCCTCACCGTGCCCACGCTCGCGCTGCACGGGACGCTCGACAAGATCGTCCCCTATTCCCACGCCGAAAAGATGGTGGCGGCGATCCCGGGCGCGCGCCTGATCACCTTCGAGGGGGCGGGCCACATCCTCCACGGGCGCCACGCGGTGAAGGTGAACCACCTCATCCGCGACTTCGTGGGCGGCAAGGACGTGGCGTCGGCCCGCATCCCCGCGCCCACCGAGCGGAAGGTCACGGCGCTGGCCCCCGCGCGGGCCCCCCGGACCACGGAGCGGCGCATCCTCTGGCTCTCGAGCCCGATCGGCCTCGGCCACATCCAGCGCGATCTCGCCATCGCCCGGGCGCTTCGCGCCCAGCACGGCGACGTCAGGGTCGATTTCCTCGCCGCCGACCCTGCCGATCGCGTGGTCGAGGCGTGGGGCGAGCGGCTGCACCCGGCCACGCGGCACATTCTCAACGAGAGCGCGCACGTCGAGGGCTGGGCGGGCGACCACGAGCTCCACGCCTTCAACGCGCTGTGGGACATGGACGAGATCATGGCCGCCAACTTCATGACGTTCGCCGACGTCGTGGAGCGTGAGCGCTACGACCTCTGGGTGGGCGACGAGGGCTGGGACCTCGACTACTTCCTGCACGAGAACCCCGAGCTCAAGCGCGCGCCCTACGTCTTCATGACCGACTTCATCGGCATGCTGCCCATGCGAGACGACCCGAACACGGCGGAGTTCAAGCGCGCGTGGGACCGGAACGCCGAGAACGTGGACCACCTGCGCTTCCATCCGGACGTCCGCGACCTCTCCATCATGGTCGGCGACGAGGACGACGTGCTGGACCGCCCGTTCGGGCCGGACCTGCCCAACATGCGCGAGTGGAGCCGGGAACACTTCCGCTTCTCCGGCTACACCTACCACTTCGATCCGGCGGAGTTTCGCGACAAGCGGGCGCTTCGCCGGGAGCTGGGCTTCCGGCCGGACGAGCGCGTGATCCTCGTGTCGGTGGGCGGGACCAAGGCGGGCCAGAGCCTGCTGCGGAAGTGCGCCCAGGCGTTCTCGCTGGTCGCCCCGCGCGTGCGCGACGCGCGGATGATCCTCGTGGCGGGCCCGCGCTTGGACATCGGCAGTGTGCCCACCGGGCCGCAGCTCGAGGTGCGGCCCTTCGTCCCCAATCTGTTCCGCCATCATGCGGCGGCGCACCTCGCAATCGTCCAGGGCGGGCTGACCACCACGATGGAGCTGGCCGCCTTCCAGACGCCGTTCCTCTACTTCCCGCTCCGCAACCACTTCGAGCAGAACTTCCACGTCGCGCGGCGCCTGGATCGGCTGGGCGCCGGGGTGCGCATGGACTACGACCGCACCAGCGTCGAGGAGCTGGCCGCGGCGATCGTGGAGCATCTCGACAAGCCCGTCCAGTATCGCGACGCGCCGACGGGCGGGACCGAGCGGGCCGCGCGTCTCATCGCCCAACTGCTGTAACCGAGAAGGGGGATCACCCATGACTCAGGCGCTCAACGACGTCAACCTCGAGAAGCTCAAGGCCACCGACGCCGCCGTCCGGGCGAATCCCGGGCTCGAGAAGCTCACGATCAAGGCGAAGTCGACGTGGTGCCGGGGCACCATGACGCAGGTGACCCTCAGCGAGTGGTACGCGGGCGGGCACAAGATGACGCCGGCGCCGCGCCGCTTCACCATCATGGTGGACGAGCCGTCCGACCTCGGCGGCGGCGACGCCGCGCCCTTCCCCATCGAGGTGGTGCTCGCCGCCCTCGCCGGCTGCGTCACCAATGGGACCGCCACCAACGCCGCCATGTTCGGTGTGCCCCTGGACGGGATCGAGCTGGAGATGGAAGCCCACATGGACGCGCGCGGCATGCTCGGCCACGACAAGAGCGTGCGCAACGGCATCACCGACATCAACTACACGATCACGATCACGAGCTCCGCGCCCGAGGACAAGGTCCGCAAGTGCAAGGAGACCATCGACCGGAAATCGGCGGTGCGCGACACCCTCGCCAATCCGGTG
Source organism: Candidatus Methylomirabilota bacterium (assembly GCA_035764725.1). Taxonomy (NCBI): domain Bacteria; phylum Methylomirabilota (SeqCode); species Candidatus Methylomirabilota bacterium. The sequence goes on from DASTYT010000042.1 coordinate 2,355, forward strand.
AACATCACCTCCAAGTTCGTCTACAAGCCGAGCTGAGGGCGGCGGACAAGGACACGCGTGCCGGGCGAGATCAACTGTCTCTTCACGAAGGGGCTCATCCCCTTCGTGGAGAAAGAGGCGGGGCCGGAGG
>DASTYT010000043.1 GCA_035764725.1 Candidatus Methylomirabilota bacterium
ATCCACGCCTGCTTGAGCCACGGCGGACAGGGCGCCGCCATGTGGAACACCACGCGCAGCGAGGACACGTCGAACGCCGTGCGCTCGTTCTCGGGCAGCCGCCAGATGCGATGCATCATCGTCGGCACCGCGTACATCCAGTCGACGCGATGATGCTCGATGAGGTCCAGGCACTCGGCGGCGTCGAAGCGCGGCATCACCACCAGGTGATTGCCGCGGAGGAGGGCCAGCAGCGAAGTGATGAAGGGCCCGTTGTGGTAAAGCGGCCCCGTCACGAGGTGCACACCGTCCGCGGGAATGCGCAGCAGCGTCGCGAAGGGCGACACTGCCTCCCACACCGCGGCCTGGGTTGCCACGATCAGCTTGGGGCGGCCCGTGCTCCCGCCCGACGTGGGCGCCTTGAACGACGCGGCGATCGCGGGGGGCAGCGGCTCGGCGGACGTGGAGGTGGGCGGCACGAAACCGGCGGGCACCGTGGCCCGGCCCGGCGCCTCCTGCGGATCCACACCGACGACCAGGGACGGATTCGCCAGCTCGATGATCGCGCTCCGTTCCACCGCCGGGAGGCGAGAAGAAATGGGTTGGGGCGTCGCGCCGAGCTTCCAGGTCGCCACGACCGCTTCGTAAAAGCCGATCCCGTTGGGCAGCCCGATGGTGACGAAGGAATCGCGCGTGACCCCGCGCGCCTGGAACACGCGCGCCAGCCGGTTGGTTCGTGCCTCGAAGTCCCGGCGGGAGACGGTCTCCGACCCGCACGTGATCGCGGGGCGGACGGGGGCGGCCGCCGCCAGGCGGCCGACGAGGGCGCCGAGCGGGGTCTCCTCGCTCACCCGAGCTCGGCCTGCGCGCTCATCGCCACCGTGCCCGCGGGGGTGACCGCCCAGAGCTCGCAGCCGCGTCCGTCGGCGGTGGGCCGGCCGCGCAGCTCGAACGATGCGTCGGCGAACAGCGGAGCCCGTGCCTGCGTGGTATAAGCGCGGAAGATGCGCCCCGGATTCGAGTCGCGCGCGAAGTCGAGGAGGAGCGTGGAGGTGAGCGGGCCGTGCACGACGAGGTCGGGATATCCCTCCACGTCCATCGCCCACGCGCGGTCGTAGTGGATGCGATGGCTGTTGAACGTGAGCGCGGAGAAGCGAAACAGGAGGACGGGATCGGGCTCGATGCGCCGGCGCCACGCCACGTCCGTCGGGGCCTCCTCGCGGCGTGGCGCCTGATTGCGCTCGCCCGCCTTCACCTCTTCACGAAACACCGTCCGACGTTCCTCCTCCACGGCCAGCCCGTCCGGGCCGAGGATGCGGCTCAGCACGGTGGCGAACACGAGCGTGCCGGTGCCGCCGGCCTTCGCGGAGATGTCCGCCAGCTCGGTCACGCGGCGCAGGGTCTCGCCCACCCGGATGGGCCGGTGGAAGCGGAAGCGCTCGCCCGCGAACATGCGGCGCGGCAGCGGCATGGGGGGAACCACGCCGGCGTCGCGGGGACTCCCGTCCGGCCTGAGCTCGTCGGGGCCGTAGCGCGGCAGGAAGTAGAGAATGTGCCAGCCCGGGGGCAGCAGATCGCCTGCCGCCAGCTCGCGCTCGGGCCGGGCGAAGGTCAGGCGCAGGAGGTTCGCCGGGGCCGGCGTGACGACGTCCGTCGACTCCTGGCGCCGGCCGATGTGGGTCTTCAGACTGTCGAGGTCCAGCTCGGTCTTCGCCATGCCCGGAACACTAGCATGCCGCGGCGGCTCGCGGCGTTCGTCCTCCTGGCCGGGCTTGCGTTCCCCCTCTTCCTCGCGGGGGCGGGCTGCGCCGCGCTGGAGCGGGCGAGCGGCGACTGGCGCTCGCTCATCACCGAGCCCACCGGCCAGGCGCCCGATCCCGCGACCACGCCGGAGCCCGTCATCCAGGTGTATGCCGCGCGCACCGTGGGCTGGCGCGGGCTGGTCGCCGTGCACACGTGGATCGCGGTGAAGCGCGCCGGCGCGGGCGCCTACACCCGCTACGAGGTCATGGGCTGGGGCGTGGAGTACGGCCGGCCCGCCATCCGCGTCAACCGCGCGGGGCCGGACAATTACTGGTTCGGGAGCCGGCCGAATCGCCTGGTGGATCGTCGCGGGCTCGAGGTCGAGGCGCTGATCGACAAGGTGGAGGCGGCGATCAAGGCCTATCCCTACCCGGATCGCTATCGCTCCTGGCCGGGCCCGAACAGCAATACGTTTCTCGCCCACATCGGGCGCGAGGTGCCAGAGCTCAGGCTGGATCTGCCGCCCACCGCCATCGGCAAGGACTTCCTCATCGGGGGCCACGTGGTGGGCCGCTCGCCGAGCGGCACCGGCGTGCAGCTCTCGCTCCTCGGGCTCGGAGGTCTGCTCGTCGGCTGGGAGGAGGGCGTCGAGGTGAACATGCTGGGCCTCTCGTTCGGCCTCGACTGGAACCGCCCCGCCCTCCGATTGCCCGCGGTGGGGCGCCTGGGCTTCCCCTAGGCGGCGGGGACGCGCTTGGCGAGCACCTTGGCGAGACCCTCGGGCTTGAACCCGAGCTGGAGCAGCGCCACGCCCGTGTCGGCGTACTCGCGGTAGGCGGCGATCTTTCCGCCCTCGAGGTCGAACACGCTCATCCCCTTAAAACGCACGGGACGGCCGGCGCTGCGGGGAATCGCGTCCGACACCGTGTAGGAGAAGCGCCACTCCCCTGCCGCGCGGCGGCCGTCCTCGACCACGATGTCGAACTGCCAGTGATAGCCCTTGCCCTCGTGGAACATGCGCTCGAACATCTCGCGGAGCGCGGCGTGCCCCTTGTGCGGGCCGAAGAAGAGGTCATCGTACGAGCCGGACTCGGTGAAGAGCCCGACGAGGGCCTTCACGTCACCTCCATTGAAGGCGTCGGCGAACTGGCGCACGATGCTCATGGCATCTCCTCGAGCAGACGAGGCACCGCCTTCTCCAGGCAGCGCAGGATCTCGTCGCGGCTGATGCGGAAGGCCTCCTCGCCCTGGCCCGCCGGGTCCTCGATGTCGCCCTCCTCGTCGATCAGCTCGCGGAGCGTGACGATGGTGCGGCCGCGGGCCTCCTCGAAGGCGGCGAGCATCTGCTTCTGCAGGGTCGTCATCGTGACGATCAGGTCCGCCTCGGCGATGAGGTGCCGGTGGCGCTTGAGATCGGTTGAGGTCATATCGTCCTCGGCGAGGTGCACGCCGATCTCCTTCAGCGCGAGCCGGGCATCCAGCGAGGGCAGCATACCGTCGCGGGCGTAGGTGGCGATGCCGCCGGAGCGGATCCGGTAGCCGTGATCGGCGTCACGCTCCGCCAGCATCTTCTCCAGCAGCACCTGGGCCATCACGCTCCGCGCGGTGTTGGCATGGCAGACCACCAAGAGGTTTTTTCTCACTGCGGGGCGGCGCCCTTGGTGTCGGCGAGCGGGAGATAGTAGGCGTTCCCCTTCCCCACCCAGTCCGTCAGCATGGCGCGGAACTCCGGCCCCATGGGATCGATGCCGCGCATCGGCATGGTGCCGCGGCGGATCGTGAAGTCGTGCGGCGCTAGCTCGCCGCCGCGCACGAAGTGGCGCGCCGCCGCCTCCACCTGCCCCTGGCGATGCAACCACTCGCCCAGGCCGAACTCCGCCCGCGCCTGCTGATGCTCGGCGGTGACGCCCGGCAGGAGCTCGCGCGCGGAGGGGCCGGCGGGCAGCGCGGGCGCCTCGCCCTTCACCCACGCGCGGAGCGCGCCCAGGTGCCGCGCCGACTCGAGCCCGGTGATGTGCGTGAAGGTGTCGGTGCCGAAGGCGACGTCATTGGGCCGCACGATACGCCCCCGCTCGTCGATCCAGAACACCGTGGGCACGTTGACGATGTTGTAGAGATCGGCCAGGCGATGCTCGGTGTCGATCAGCGCCACGTGCATGGCCGCGGGCGAGGACGGCTTCGACGCCTCGATCCACGGCCGCGCGGCCTCCGCCGACTTGTCGAGCGCAACCGTGATCACGGCGAAGCCCCGGCTCCCCAGCTCTTCCTGCACCGCCTGCCAGACCGGCAGGTCGAGGCGGCACCCTCACCAGGAGGCGTAGGCGACCAGCAGTACCTTCTTGCCTCGCTGCTCGCGCAGCGAGTGGAGCCGTCCCTCGAGGTCGGGCAGCGTGAAGTCGGGCGCCTCGAGGGACTCCAGGCGCTGCCCGCGCTCCTGGGCGCTCACGCCGAGATACGCCGCGCGCGCCTCCACGTCCACCGCAAGCGGACGGCCCAGCGCGCTCGCCACGCCGGCCAGATCCACGCCCTCCGCCGTCTCCACCGAGGCCCGCGCACGGAGCGGCACGCACACGTTCGCGCGGCACAGGCCCTCGGGCTTGAGCGTCCACCCCAGCGCCTGCTCGAGCGCCTGGGGCGTGAGGCGCACCTGGTCGTCGCGCACGCGCGCGGGCACCTCCGCGGGCCGGCCGTCGTCGATGATCGTGAAGCGAGTGTCGGTCATGCGCGGGCTCCTTGCCGGGGGCGCGTCAACGCCACGCCCACACCGGCTGCTCGAAATGATACACGCGCGTCGGCCGGCCGTGGATGGCGACCTCGCGCGTCTGGTAGACGACGGCGGCGGTGGGCGCGTGCACCAAGGTGTCGAGGATCGGGAGCTGGATGACCGGCCGGTCGCTCTCGGGAATCGAGACGAGGCGCGGCACGTCGGGCCGCTCCAGCTCGTCGAAGGCCACGAGGTGCGCGCTCGCCACCTCGGCGGGGTTCGGCGCCAGCGCCGCCTCCGCGCCGCCCCATACCACCACCGGGGTGATGAGGAAGCCAGAACGCGTGCCGTAGTCGTCCAGCGTGCCCAGCACCGTCTCGGGCCCGAGCGTGAGCCCGACCTCCTCGCGCAGCTCGCGCAAGGCGGCATCGACCGCGCGCTCGCCCCGGTCGAGCCGGCCGCCCGGCAGCGCCCACTGACGAGCGTGCGCGCGCAGCCCCGCGGCGCGCCGGGTGATCAGGAAGCAGGCGCGCCCCTCCGCGTCGGGCAGCAGCACCACCGCCACCGCCGCCGGGCGCAGCCCGTCGGCCTCGGCGCCGCGCCGCTCGAAGGCGTCGAGGTGGCGGCGCGCGCGCGCGCGCAGCGCCTCGTCGAACCGGTGGGTGATGGAGGACATACCCCTGCACGACACCGCAGAAGCGGAGTAGTGTCAAGGTCATGGCCATCAAGCTCGGGCTCTTCTCGATGAATCAGGACGCGTGCAGTCATCCGGAAGGGGCTGCCCGCGTGGCGCGTGCCGCCGAGGCCGCCGGCTTCGAGTCGCTCTGGTGCGGGGAGCACGTGGTGCTGCCGGACCCGCAGGCGCCGCCGTCGCCGATGGCCCCGCGGGACCACATTCTGGACCCGATCGTCGCGCTCACCTGGCTCGCCGCCCACACCGGGCGCCTGCGCCTCGGCACGGGCATCATCATCATGCCGCAGCGGAATCCGCTGGTGCTCGCCAAGGAGCTGGCCAGCCTCGACGTGCTCTCCGGCGGCCGCCTCATCCTCGGCATCGGCGTCGGCTATCTCGAGCCCGAGTTCCGTGCCATCGGCGCGAACTACGCCCAGCGCGGCGCCGTGACCGACGAGTACGTCGAGGCGATGCAGGCGATCTGGGGCCAGGACCGGCCGGCCTACAAGGGCCGCTTCGCGGCATTCTCGGACGTCCAGGCGCATCCCCAGCCGGTGCAGCGCCCGGGCCCGCCCATCGTGGTGGGCGGGCGCAGCGCCTCCGCGTTTCGCCGCGCCGTCACGCGGGGGCATGGCTGGTACGGCTTCGGGCTCGACGCGGCCGGCGCCGCCACCGCGCTGGCCGGCCTTCGCGAGGCCGCCGCGCGCGTCCCGCGCCCGCCCGCGCTCGGCCCCCTCGAGCTCTCCCTCACGCCTCGCGGCTACGGCCTCGATCTGGCCGCGGCCAGGGAATTTGCCGCGCTCGGCTTCCACCGCCTGATCATCCGGCCCCCCAAAGATCTCGACGTCGCCGGCCTGGAGGCCTTCGTGCGGCGGGCCGGGACCGAGCTGGTCGGCAAGGTCTGAGCGCGGCGACGCACCGTGGCCGCGACGTATCGCCTCGGCGCCGCGCGGCGCCTCGCCAACACCCTCGTCCGTGGCCTGTTGCGCCTGGGGCTCGGGCCGCCGCGCACCTATCTCCTGACCGTCGCCGGTCGCAAGACCGGCCGACCGCTCTCCACGCCGGTGACCCTCGTCGAGATGGAAGGGCATCGCTGGCTGGTCGCGCCGTACGGCGAGGTGGCGTGGGTGCGCAACCTGCGAGCGGCGGGGCGCGCGACGCTCGCGCGGGGCCAACGGGTGGAGGCGGTGACGGCGCGCCCCCTGAGCCCGGAGGAGAGCGCGCCGGTGCTGCGGCGCTACATCAAGGACGTGCCCATCACACGGCCCTACTTCGACGTGCGTCCCGATTCGCCCCTCGAGGCGTTCGTCGCGGAGGCGCCGCGGCATCCCGTGTTCCTCCTGGGATCCGCCCCGCCCGACACGCGTTGACCGCCGCGCGGGAATTGGTGTAGATTCCGCGCCATGAAAAAGAAGAAGCCCGCCAAGAAGGCAGTCTCGAAGAAGTCGCAGCCGAAGAAGCCGGCGGCGAAGAAGGCGCCGGCCAAGGCCAAGACGGCGACGCCGTCGAAGGCGGCCACGCCGTCGAAGGCGTCCGCCGGGACCTACACGCCGCAGCCCGTCACGGGAATCGGCTGGGCCCCCTTCCGCTACCCGCTGTCCTGACCCCCGCGGCGGCCAGGTGAGCCTCCCGCTCGCGCTCCACACCTGGACGCTCGACTCGACGCCGCTCGCCGACGTCCTCGCGATCGCCCGCCGCACGGGCTGGGACGCGGTCGAGCTGCGCCGGGTGGACTTCCTGCGCGCGCGCGAGGCCGGCAAGACCGACGAAGAGGTGCTCGGCTGGGTGCGGGCCTCGGGTCTCGGCGTCGCGTGCGTCGGCGTGGAACTAGGCTGGGTGTACGCGGACGGCGCCGAGCTCACGCGCCTGCTGGGGGTGTTCAACGAGTCGTGCCGCGCCGCCGCCGCGCTGGGCTGTCCCCGCGTGATGAGCGCGGTGGGGCCCGGCCAGGGCGCCCTGCCCACGATGGCCGAGCGCGTGCGGGAGGCCGCGGCCATCGCCGCATCCCACGGCGTGCGCCTCGCCTTCGAGTTCAGCTACGGCGCGGCCCAGCTCAACACGATCGCGCGCATGCGCGAGCTGGTGGCGCGCGCGGGCCATCCCGCGTGCGGGCTCCTGCTGGACACCTATCACATCCAGCGCAGCGGGGGCAGCGTGAAGGACGTCGACGACGTGACACCCGAGGAGATCGTCTACGTGCAGTTCAGCGACGTGCCTCGCGGTGCGCTCGATCCCAAGGATATGCTGAACCGCCTGCCCGCGGGTCGGGGGGTGGCGCCGATCCGCGAGCTCTTCGCGGCCTTCGCGGGGAAGGGCTATCGCGGGCCGCTGAGCTATGAGGCGCCCAATCCCGCCGCATGGGCGCGGCCCGCCGAAGACGTCGCGCGCGAAGGGCTGGCCGCGGCGCGCGCCGTCCTGCCCTAGCGCACGCCCAGCAGCTCCACCTCGAAGATCAGCGTCGCCCCCGGCGGGATCACACCGCCCGCGCCGCGATCGCCGTAGCCGAGCGCGGCCGGGATGATGAGCTTGCGCTTGCCGCCCACCTTCATGCTGCCCACACCCTCGTCCCAGCCGCGGATCACGCGGCCGCGCCCGACGGGGAACTCGAGGGGCTGGCCGCGGTCGAGGGACGAGTCGAACTTGGTGCCGTTTTCGAGCCACCCGGTATAGTGCACGCTCACCGTCTGGCCCGGCGAGGGGCTGACTCCGGTCCCCTCGCGGAGCTCGACCCAGCCGAGCCCGGACGCGCTGCGCGAGATCTGCTCGTCGCCCATGGCGGCGCGCCTACTGCATGGGGGAATACGCGGTGGGACGGAGGATGTGCGCGGTGAGCTTGCGCACCAGCGGACCGTTCTTCTCCGTCTCGGCGAACTTGGCGAGGCGCTCCTTGTCGCTGAAGAACCCGCTCCACTTCTTCTCCCGATCGGCGAGGCTCTCCCAGGCCAGGATGTAGAGGAGCTGATCGGACGGCCCCCCCAATTCGTTGGTCCAGAAGCCGACCACCTGGATCCCGTGCTTCTTGAAGAAGTCCATGGTGATCTCGGCGAAGCGGCGGTTGAGATCGGGCAGGCGGCCCGGCATCGCGTGATAGGTCCGGAGCTCGTAGAGCATGAAAGACGCCCTCCTTGGCGCGGGCCGATGCTAGGCGCCGGCGGCGGCGCCTGTCAAGGCGGGTGGCTTGGCGAGCCGCAGCCGAAGGCGAGCGGATATCAAGATGGTCCGAGCGAAGCGAGGCGGTTGTGCGTCGCTACCCGTTCGTCGTATCGTCACCCCCATGACGACACCCAAGTACGTGACCCTGCCCGAGATTCGCGATGCGGCCCGCGCCAAGCTCCCCCGTGACGAGTGGAACTTCGGCGACGGCGGCGCCGAGACCGAGACCACGCTGCGCCGCAACCGCGCGCATCTCGATCGCCTTGCGATCCGCCAGAACGTGCTGGTCGACGTGCGCACGGTCGATCTGGGCACCACCTTCCTCGGCCGCCCGCTGTCCTGGCCGGTGGCGGTGGCGCCGATGGGCGGGCTCATCCTCTTCCATCCCGATGGCGACTGCGAGATGGCGCGCGGCGCCGGCGAGGGCGACACGCTGCAATTCCTCTCCGGCGCCACCGGCTGGCCGGTGGAGGACGTGGCGAAGGCGGGCGCGGGGCCGAAGATGTTCCAGCTCTACCACCACGGCGACCGCGGCTGGGTGGGCGAGCTGATGAAGCGCGTGGAGGCCTCCGGTTATCTTTCGGTTTGTCTCACGGTGGACGTGCAATGGTACGGTCGGCGCGAGCGCGACATCGTCAATCGCTACGTGCCGCGCGACGCGATGGCGAAGGCGCCGAACCCGCGCGGACCGGACCAGTCCTACCAGGCGCGGCTCACCTGGGACGACGTGGACTGGCTGCGCAAAACGGTGCGGCTCCCGATCGGCGTGAAGGGAATCATGACGCCGGAGGACGCGCGCCGCGCGGTAGAGCACGGGGTCGACATCGTGTGGGTGTCGAACCACGGCGGCCGCCAGCTCGATCAGACGCAATCGACGATCGACGCGCTGCCTCCCATCGTCGACGCGGTGGGCGGCGCGGCGAGCATCGTGGTTGACGGCGGCTTCAACCGCGGCACCGACGTCCTCAAGGCCCTGGCCCGGGGCGCCGATCTCGTCGCGGTGGGCCGCACCATGCTCTGGGGCCTCGCGGCCGAGGGCGCGGCGGGTGTGGCCCGCACATGCGCGATCATGCGCGAGGAGATGTCGACTGCGCTCGCCCTCTCCGGTCAGACGACCGTGAAGGGGCTCGAGCCCGACTACGTGATGCGGGTGGACTGACGACTACGGCTCGTCACCCCGGCAGCCGTCGTCACTCCAGTCCCAGAAACCCGAGGATGAAGAGAACCACGGACGCAACGCCCATGATGTAGAGGACATTCATCTCGCCACCCCCTGTTGTCCTTACTGCCCGGTCACATTGCAACTGGCGTTCCCAAGGCCGAGATTGGCCCCAAACCAGCGGCAATTCATATACTTCGACGCCGTCTTGGGGCGCGAGACGACGACGAGAGCGTGTAAGAACTTCTAGGTGAGAATGACGCGGCTCGCACCACCCGGACCCCTAGCCTCCTCGGCCGGGCCCTGCCGCGCCTCCCCGTCAACGGAGCCCTAGATAGCCGAGGATGAACAGGATCACCACGACCACGCCGATGATGTAGAAGATGTTGTTCATGTCCTCACCCCCTGCACGTTCCCTTTTGCAACGGGCGTTCCCAGGCGCAGAGGGGTGCGGATTCGCGTAGTTCGGCGCGGAGAGGACCGGAGCCGGGCCGGAGCGGGTAGGAACTTCCAGGTGAGAATGGCGCGGCGGCGCGCCCGCTTAGCCCTCACGCCAGTCGAGTGCGGTGTGGACGACGAGCGCGCCGAGAATCACCCCGCCGCCCAGCAAGGTGGCGGCGGCCGGCGTCTCGCCCAGCGCGAGCCAGACCCACAACGGACCCAGCACGTTCTCCAGCATCCCGATGAGCGAGGCTTCCGCGACGGGGATCAGGCGCGCGCCCGCGGTGAAGAGGACGAGCCCGAAGCCGAGCTGCGCCGCGCCGAAGAGCGCGAGCAAGGCCAGGTCCGGCGCGCTCGCCTGCGTCGGCCGGGCGGGGCCCAGCGCGAACAGCGCGGAGAACACGTTGGCCAGGGCGGCCGCCGCCGTCATGCGCACGTGGCGATGCTGCCGGACGATCACGATGGCCGTCGCGAAGGCCATCGCCGTCACGAGCGCGAGGCCGTCACCACGGATGGAGCCCGCACCCCACGAGTGCGAAGCCATGACCGCAGCGCCGCCGAGGGCTGCCGCCATGGCGAGCCAGCTCCGCCGGCGAACGCGCTCACCCATCCACGCCCAGCCCAGGAGCGCCGCGATGAACGGCGACGTGCTCTGGATGACGAGGGCGTTGGCCACGGTCGTGTAGGCGAGCGCGTTGATGAAGCACGTGGAGGCGGTGGCGAAGCAGAGCGCCATCCCGACGCCCGCGGCTCCCAGCCCCCGGATCCGCGCCCAGGTCGCCCCCCGCTCCTGCATCGCGGTGACGCCGAGCAGGAACAGTGCCGCGAAGACGGACCGCCAGAAGACGGTCGTCCACGCGTCGGTGGCGACCAGCCGCGCGAGGAGCCCGCCCAGGCTCCAGAAGAGCGCGGCCGCCGCGACGAGAGCGAGACCGTCACCCCGACCTTCTCCCCGGCGGGAAGAAGGGGAAGGAGCCGGCTCAGCTGCCGAGGCGGCCGTAGAGGACATGCCGCCGGTTCTTGGTGTACTGGCGCACCTGGCCGGGCCAGCGCCCCTCCTCGACGGCGCGCGCCCACGCGTCCGACACCAGCACCTCGGGACTCTCGATCTCGTAGAGGGCCTGATAGCGCGGCTCGTTCTCGATGACGATGCGCTTCTTCTCGCCGCCGATCGACAGCGTGAGCTCCTGCGTCTTGAAGCGCGCCACCGCGATCACGCCGGGCACCTTGAGGAGGTTGGGCACGTGCTCGGTGTCGTAGACCTCGTTGAAGAGCGCGTCCTTCGCGGGCTCCACGTCCATGGCGGCGCTGAAGAGATAGCGGGTCTTGATGGGCATCAGCGGGCACCTCCGTGCGGGGTGAGGGGGAGAGACTTCAGCTCGATCTCCACGAAGACGAACTCCTGCGGATTGGCGTTCTTCACGTCGTGCTCGGCGCCGGCGACGCGGAAATAGGCTTGCCCCGTGACGAGCTCGCTGGTGGTCACGCCGTCTTTGGTCTCGATGGCGAGGCGGCCCGTCGACATCGGCACGACGACATAGGCGTACTCGTGGCGGTGATGGCCGGTGGCAGCGCCCCTCGCGAAGCGCCACTCAGTGACGCGCACCGCATCGTTGTCGATCTGCACGGTGGGAACCGCGCGCGGCGCGGTCGGCTCGGGCATACGAGACCTCCTTGGGTGGCGGGGACACTTCAGGCCGCGGACTCAAGCGGGGGAAGACTAGCACAGGCGCGCATGGCTCTCCCGCGGTATCCTGGCCTCATGGTCAGCCGGGCGGTCCCGCGTGCCTCGTTCGGCCTCGCCGTCGTGAGCGCCGTCGTCGTCATCCTCTCCGGGTTCGGTTATCGTTGGGGCTGGTGGAGCGTGGGGACCTCATTCAGCGTGCTGCGTGTGGCAGCCTTCGCGGGAATCGGCGTGGGCGTGCTCGCCCTGGTAGGCGTCGGCCTCGCCGCGGTCGCCCGCGCGTGGCCCGGCGTGGTCCTGTCCGTCCTGGCGCTCGCCATCGCGGCGGGGGTGGCGTGGCTGCCTCTGAGCTTCCAGAAGATGGCGCGCACGGTGCCGCGCATCCACGACATCACCACCGACACGGAGCATCCGCCGGTGTTCGTCGCCATCCTCGAGCGGCGGCGCGATGCGCCCAATCCCCCCGACTACGACGGCGCCGAGGTGGCGGCCGCGCAGAAGCGCGGCTACCCGGATCTCGGCCCCGCCACCGTGTCCGTGCCGCCCGATCGCGCGCTCGCCGCCGCCGAGGCCACCGCCCGCGCGCTCGGCTGGGAGATCGTCGCGGTGGTGACCTCGGAGGGCCGGCTGGAAGCCACCGCGACCACGCCGTGGTTCGGCTTCAAGGACGATGTGGTGGTCCGCGTGACGCCCGAAGGATCCGGCAGCCGCGTGGACGTGCGCTCGAAGTCGCGCATCGGGCGCAGCGATCTCGGCACCAACGCCAAGCGCATCCGCGCCTTCCTCACCGACCTCCGTAGCCACCTGACCTGACGCCGGACGGATGCCGGGCGCCGCTTAGCCCAGCAGCCAGCCCACGAGCCCGGCCGCGAGCACGACGGGCAGCGGGGACACCCGAAGCGTCATCAACGCGAGCGCCGCCCCCACCGCGATCGCGCCGGCGTGCACGTCGTGAATGGCCGAGCGCGCGAGCGTGTAGCAGCCGCCGGCCATCAGCCCCATGCCGATCGCGGCGAGCGTGCGCTCCGACGCCAGCGCCCAGGGCCGCCCGCGGAAGCGCCCCCAGTGCTGCGAGACCAGCGCGGTGAGGATCGCGGGCGGCACGAACATGGCCACCGCGGCGACCAGCGCGCCGAGGGGGCCGCGCGCGGCGTAGCCGATGAACGCGGCGATCTTCATGTTGGGACCCGGCGTGAGCTGCGCGATGGTGTAGGCGTCCACGAACTCGCGCGAGGTGATCCACTGATGCGCAGTGACGGCCTGGCGCTCGATCTCCGGCACGATGCCGAGGCCGCCGCCGATGCAGAGGAAGGAGAGCCAGAGAAAGGTCCACGCGATGCGGAGGAGCTCCATCAGTCCGACTCGCGCGGCGTGAGGGCTTCCGAAGCCCGCGGCCGGTTGAGCCAGAGGCCGAGCACGATCATCGCGGCGATGGCGATGTACGTCGGCAGCCGCAGCGGCCCGACCGCGAAGAAGGTGCCCGCCGCGAGGACCACACCCACGCGCCCGCGAAGGCCCACGCGCAGGATGCGCCAGGTCATGATGAGGATGAGCCCGACCACCGCCGCTCCCATGCCGGCGAGCATGTGGGCCGCCTCGGGGGCCACGCCTTTGCGCAGGAGCAGGGCGAGGGCGAGGAAGAGGAGGCCCCCGGGCAGGACGAGCGCGAGGAGCGCGCAGGCCGCGCCGCGATAGCCCCGCAGACGATGGCCCAGCGCCACCGCGAGATTGGAGAAGTTGGGACCGGGCATCACCTGGCTCACCGCCAGATCCTGGAGGAACTCCTCGTCGCGCAGCCACCGCAGGCGCACCACCAGCGCGTCGTGGAAATAGGCGCTGCGTCCGCCGCCGAGGCTGGCGAGGCCGATCCATGCGAACACCGCAGTGAGTCGCGCGAGGCTCGGTCGGGTCACGCGGGCTCGTCCAGCCCGATCGCGCCCCAGAAGACTGGCTCGGGCGCGAGGCGCACGCCGAACCGCTCGGCCACGCGCCCGCGCACGCGCCGCGCGAAGGCGGCGACGTCGGCGGCGCGCGCGCCGTCGTGGCACACGATGGCGAGCGTGTGCCGCGTGGAGAGACCCACCGCGCCCATGCGCTCGCCCCGCGTGAAGCCAGCGCGCTCGATGAGCCAGGCCGCCGAAAGCTTGACGCGCCCGTCGGGCTCGGCCCACTGCGGCATGCCACCGCCCGGGGCGGCGAGCGCAGCCACACGCGCGGCCTCCCCGGCCCCGACGACCGGGTTCACGAAGAACGAGCCGCACGAGCGGCGGTTCTCGTCGCCCTCCTCGAGCACCATGGACTTGGCGCGGCGGATCGCGAGCACGCTCTCGCGCACCTCGGCGAGGGTGGGCGCGCCCGCGCCGCGCGAGGCCACGTGGCGCTCGAGCTCGGCGTAGCGGACTGTGGGCGCGCCGCCGGGAGCCAGCCGGAGCGTGACGGCAAGGACCACGTAGCGCTCGGGCTCCGCGCTGCGAAAGAGACTGTCGCGATACCCGAAGCGGCAGGCCGCCGCGTCGAGGGTCACGGGACGCCGGGTGCGGCGGTCCACCACCCGCAGGCGCGCGATAGTCTGGCTCACGTCCTGACCGTAGGCGCCCACGTTCTGAATCGGCGTCGCGCCCACGAGGCCGGGGATTCCAGAGAGGCACTCGAGGCCGGCCCAGCCGCGCTCGACCGTGGCGCGCACGAAGTCGTCCCAGGGCTCCCCCGCGGCCGCCGTCACCTCGATCGCGCCCGCGGTGGCCGGGCCCGGCCCCTCGACGGTCACTCCGCGGAGCGCGATCTGGAGCACGAGCGCGTTCACGCCCTCGTCCGCCACGACCACGTTGGAGCCGCCGCCGAGCACGCGCACCGTGACCCCGCGCGCCGCCGCCCAGTCGAGCGCGTCGAGCACGGAGGCTTCGTCCCGCGCCTTGACGAGCCAGCGCGCGGGGCCGCCCACGCGCAGCGTCGTGCGCGACGCCAGCGAGGCGTTCTCGATGAGATCCACGCGGTCATTCTCGCATGGTCGCCGCCCTTGACAGCGATGGCGCGGGCGTGGCTTCTTGAGGCTCGAGGAGGCCGCTTCCATGAAATTCGGCATCGGGCTCTCGGTCCAGCACCGCCCGGAGGAGTCGCAGGCCCGCCGCTTCCAGGAGCACCTCGAGCAGGTGCGCCTGGCCAAGCGCGTGGGCTTCCACTCGATCTGGTCGAGCCAGCACTATCTCTCCGACCCCTTCACCTACTTTCAGCCCATTCCCACCCTGGCCCGCGTCGCCGCGGAGGCGGAGGGCATGACGCTTGGGACGGGCGTGATCCTCCTCCCCCTGCATCAGCCGGTGGATCTCGCCGAGCAGCTCGCGACCCTCGATGTCATCACCGGCGGGCGCCTCATCGTGGGCCTCGGCCTCGGCTATCGGGACGTGGAGAATCTCGCGATGGGCCACGACCCGAGCGCGCGCGTCGGCCGGATGGTGGAAGGACTCCAGGCGCTGGATCGCCTCTGGACGGGCGAGCCGGCCTCCTTCGAGGGCAAGCATTTCCAGCTCCGCGACGCGCGCATCTCGATGCCACCGCTACAGCGGCCGCGGCCGCCCATCTGGCTCGCCGCCAACGGCGATGCCGGCGTGAAGCGCGCAGCGCGGCTCGCCGACACCTGGCTCATCAACCCCCACACCACGCTGCCGACGCTCGAGCGCCAGCTCGCCCTCTTCCACGCCGAGCGCGCCGCCGGCGGGCGTCCGCGCGCGGCGGAGATTCCGCTCCTCCGCGAGTGCTATGTCACGGACAGCCGGGCCGCGGCGTTCGCGGAGGCCCGGCCCATCCTCGAGCCCAAGTACAAGGCCTATCAGCGCTGGGAGCAGGACAAGGCGTTGCCGCAGGGGGAGACGTGGAGCGACGCGTTCGAGGAGCTGGCGCGCGACCGCTTTGTCATCGGCGACCCCGTGCAGGTCCGCGAGGAGATCGCGCGTTACCGCGAGCGCCTGGGAGTCACCGCCATGATGTTCCGCCTGCAGTGGCCGGGCATGGACCAGGAGCGGGTGCTGCGGTCGATCCGCCTGCTCGGCGAGCAGGTCCTGCCGCACTTCGCCTGAGCGCGTGATTGGGCTCGCGCCGCTCTTCCACGTGTCGGCCGAGGTGGGCGAGGTGCGCTCGCTGGGGCCGGCTCCCGGGGGAGAGCGTCGCGTGGTGCCCATTCTCGGCGGCACCTTTACGGGCGAGGGGCTGGAGGGGGAGGTGCTGGGCGGTGGCGCTGACTGGCAGTGGCGCCGCGACGACGGCACGCTGGACATCGACGCCCACTACGCCCTGCGCGAGCGCGGCGGCGCCGTGATCGAGGTGCGGAGCCGCGGGCTGCGCACCGGCGCCGCCGACGTGCTGGAGCGGCTCGCGCGCGGGGAAGACGTGGATCCGGCAGCCTACTACTTCCGCACCGCGCTGCGCTTCACCACCGGCGACGCGCGGCTCGGCTGGCTGAACCGCGTGCTCGGCCTCGCCACCGCCGCCCGCCGCGCGCGCCGGGTCGAGCTGGACGTCTACCGGGTGCTGTAGCCGGCGCCGCACCGCCGCGTCCGGGCGGCCACACCGAGGGCGAGAAGGCCCACGCCCACCAGCAGCAGCGCGCTCGGCTCCGGCACGACCTGAGGTTCGGCGAAGATGAAGTCGTCCATCGCAACCACGTCGATGCCCTGGCCGGGATTGTCCGCCACGCCCAGCGCGTTCGTGCCGGTGGTGATGCGAACGCGGTGCGCGAGCTCATCGGAGGGATCGAGGATGATGCCGAGGAAGGAGAGCTCGCCGTTCCCCGGCGCCGCCGGCACATGCACCGACGCGAGTAGGTCGCCCGACAGGCCGAACAGTTCGATGGTAGTCGAGTCGGCCAGATCCACGTCGGTGAACACGGCGCCGAAGGCGCTCGTGCCGCCAGGGATGAGGCCGTTCGTCCCCGCGGCAGAGAAGACGCCCACGGTCTCGGTGCTTCCGACGGGGACGAAAAGGCGTACCGGGCTGAAGGTCTGGAACGTCGTGCTGTAGTCAACGCCGAACACGTCCGACAGATTGCCGGTACCGGTCGAGATCGGCGCCTGCTGGAAGCCGGACCCCGGGGTCGTGAAGATGACGCCGCGATTCTGGAATACCTCGAACGGGGTGACGCCGGGCGAGCCGTTCGGGTTGCCGCCGCCGTCCCAGTTGATTTCTCGCCGCCCGGACGACAGGGGCCCGGGGTCGTTTCCGTTGTTCGGGTCGCCCACGGCGGTGCGGAAGTCGGCCACGGCGGTCTGGGTGCCCGCGGCGCCGATCCCCTGGATGATGCTGAAGGCGTGACTCACAGCGGGCGCGCCAGTGAGCGTCATGACGAGTGCGGCCACGAGGAATCGACCGATACGCATCGGGTGCCTCCTTGTCGACGTAAAAATGCGAACCGATCGCTGGCAACAGCATGATGCATGCCGGGCGCGCAAATGCCCATGGCGCATGTGATTTCAATTTGAAACGAGGCGGGTCTGTAAACCGATGGCAGGCCGGCAGCGTGACACTACCGACCGATGGTTCTACACCATGCGAGGTGCGGGCCCGAAACTTCCTGCCAGGGTTGACGAATCGCGGGCGGCGCGCTCTGTTACGGACTGTCAGGGTTCCTACACGACCTTCTCGGCGCGCAAATCCCTGATCTCCGCCTGAGAAAACCCTAGCTCGCTCAGGATCTCATCCGTGTGCTCGCCGGTGTCCGGCGAGTGCCGGCGCACCGAGGCGGGCGTGCGCGAGAGCGTGACGGGCGGCGCCTGCACCATGACCTCGCCGAGAGCCGGGTGCTTCACGGGCACCGCCATCTGCAGATGCTTCACCTGCTCGTTCTCGAACACCTGCTTCACGTCGAGGATGGGCCCCGAGGGCACGCCCTTGACATTGAGGACCTCCACCCACTCCGCGCTGGTCTTCGTCGCAAAGGCCTTCTCGAGCTCCGGCGCCAGCGCCTTGCGATGCTTGGAGCGATCGGGCGCGGTCTTGAAGCGCGGATCCTCGAGCAAGGGCTCGGTGCCCAGCGCCTCGCAGAGCCGACGGAACATGTTCTGGCCGGACGCGGCGATGTTGATGTGCCCGTCCTTGGTCTTGAACACGCCGGTGGGGATCGCCGTCGGGTGATCGTTGCCCGCCTGGGGCGGGATCTCGCCGGCGATGAGCCAGCGCGCCGCCTGGAAGTCGAGCATGGTGATCATGGCCTGGAGCAGCGAGGTGTGCACCCACTGGCCGCGGCCCGAGCGCTCGCGCTCGAGCAAGGCCGCGAGAATCCCCTGGGCGAGAAAGATGCCGGCGGTGAGGTCCGCGACGGGGATGCCCACGCGCACCGGCCCCTGCCCCGGCAGGCCGGTGATGGACATGAGTCCGCCCATCCCCTGCGCGATCTGGTCGTAGCCCGGCCGGTCCCGATAGGGCCCGCTCTGCCCGAAGCCCGAGATGCTGCCGTAGATGAGCCGGGGGTTGTCTTGAGCCAACGTCTCGTAGTCGATGCCGAGGCGGCGCTTCACGTCGGGGCGGAAGTTCTCCACGACGACGTCGGCCTTGGCGATGAGCCGCTTGAGGATGTCGATGCCCTTGGGCGACTTGAGGTCGAGCGTGATCGACCGCTTGTTCCGGTGGAGGTTCTGGCTGTCGAATCCGCGCCGGGGAAAGTCGCCCTGCTCGTCCTCACGGGCGGAGATCTGTATCACCTGCGCCCCCATGTCGGCGAGCTGGCGCACGCACGTGGGACCCGAGCGCGCGCGGGTGAGATCGATCACGGTGTAGGGCGACAGCGGCAGGCTGCTCATGTCCGGGCTCCTTGGTCGGGCGGCAGTATGGCGGACTGGCTGATCGAGCGCGGGTTCCGCAGAGGCCAGCGGCCGGCGTCGACGGCGGTCAGGAAATCGAGGACGGCGCGATTGAACGCTTCGGGCTCCTCGAGGTTGACGGTGTGGCCGGACTTGGGCAGGACGAGCAGGCCGGACGAGCGGATCTTGCGCTTGAGATAGAGGGCAGGCTCGAGGCAGGGCTCGTCCTCGTCGCCGGTGACGATCAAGGTAGGCACCTCGAGCCGCTCGAGGCCCTTCTCGAGCTCGTACACCGAGGGCCGATTCATCTGCACGCCGCGCATGGTCAGCGCGTGGCCCTCGGCGGACTGGGCGACGAACTGATCGTAGAGCTCCCGCCAGCCCTTGGGGTCCTTGTCCATGAGCTGCACGCGCGTGGGGCCCTTGGTGTAGAAATCCGCCACCGCGACGATTCCGTCGTCCACGAAGCGCCGCGCCGTCTCCTCGACGTCCTTCTTGAAGCGCTCACGCTCGCCGGCCATGCTGCCGTAGCCCGCGCCCGCCACCACCAGCGACAGCGCGCGGTCGGGATGACGGAGGCCGAAGTGGAGCGTGGCGTAGCCGCCCATGGAGAGCCCGCAGATGTGCGCCTTCCTGATGCCCAGCGCATCGAGCAGCCCCCGGATGTCCTCGGCGGCGCGCTCCTGCGAGTACGCGGCGGGATCCTTCGGCACCTCCGACGGCGGATAGCCGCGGGCGTTGTACGCGATGGTCCGGTAGCGGCGCGCGAAGAAGCGCACCTGCAGATGCCAGCTCTGATAGTCGCCCGCGAACTCGTGGACGAAGACGAGGGGGACTCCCCCGCCTACCTCCTCGTAGAAAAGACCGATCCCGTCGACGCGCGCAGTGGGCATGCCCCTTTCATACGTCAATCCTCGCCGTGGAGGCAAGCGCGCATCTGCTGGGCCAGCTCGGCGACATGGGTCGTGATCGTGCTCAGATGCGCGCCCGGGATGCGCCGCATCCGGGCCCGCGGCGCGGCGCGCCACCAGACGCCGCCCCAGATCCGCCGCGGCGTCCAGCGCGTGGGCGGCGGCACGGCGGCAGGCAGCGCCGGGGCGATGAGGATCAGCCGCTCGACGCGCTCGTTGTCGGCCACGAGCGCGCGCGCGATCTCGTACGCGACGAGCGCGCCGTTGCAGTACCCGGCGATGCGATAGGGGCCGTGCGGCGTAGCCGGCGCAGGGCGGCCAGCGGCTCTCCCACCATCGCCTCACCGTTGTCGGCAGCGGCGTGCGCTTCACGCGGGGCGGGGCGAAGGCGTGCACGGGCTGATCCTTGCCGAGATGGCCCGCAAGGGCTAGGCAATAGCCATCAGAGCAACTCCTGTACTGGCCGGAACCCTTAGTAATAATAGCTAGTTGCCCGGTGGGGTTCCGGGGAGGCGCTTCACTTCGTCAACTTCTCCGACAGGGCGTCCATGGCGCTGGTCGCGAAGGCGGTGTCGACGAGATCGGCGTAGCGGTGATAGCGCCGGATGAAGCCGCCGCTGGAGAGAATGTGCTGCAGGACGTCGTAGCCCGAGCGCCGAAGCAAGGGATCGCGTGCCCAGGTGTCCTGACGCTGATATCGCGCGATGGCGGCCTCCAGCACGGGCGCCGACACCTCGGCGTATTCGCGGGCGACCACCTTCGCGATCTCGGCGGCGGCGCGCCCGGCGAGCCAGTGCTGGGTGCGGTAGACGGCGCGTGTGAAGTGCCGCACGGTCTCGGGCTCGCGCGAGAGCAGCGCGGGGGCCGCCATGTAGGAGGTGAAGGGCAGTGGACCGGTCGCCTCGCCCATCGACACCGCGATGTGCGCGGCGCCCTCCCGCAGCAGCGTCTCGACGATGGGCTGCGTCGTCTCCAGGTAGTCGCCCTCGCCGGCGCGGAACGCCGCCGCCGCGTCCGCCATGGGCCGGTGGCGCTCGATGCGCACCCGCGCGGGATCCACCGCGTGGCGCCGCAGGACCGTGAGGAGGCATTGCCATGGTGTCGGCGCCTCGAGGAAGCCGAGCACCGTCTTGCCGATGAGATCGGCGAAGCGGAAGCGCGGCTGGGGCCGGCGCGAGAGGAGAAAGAAGGCGTTGCGGCTGCACGCCTCGGCGAAGTGCGCCACGTGAATGCCCTCGCGATCGGCCAGCTCGAAGCTTCGCATGAGGCCGCCGAGGCAGATCTCGAGCTCTCCGTCGAGGAGCGCCTGCATCGTCCCGCGCGGATAGCGGGAGGCGGGCACCACGCTGACGTCGAGGCCCTCCTCGGCGAAGTGGCCGAGGGCGACTCCGGCGGGAAGGAGCGCGTAGAACGGGGTGTGGAACGGCATCGGCACGGTCAGGCGGCGCATGGGCACCTCGCGGGTGGCGCGGAGTATAGCAGCGCCGCGCGGGCCCGCGCGCGGAATGTCGGCCCCCCCGGGCCGTGGTACCGTGAGGCCCGTGGCGTCGCTCTCGCCGAAGCGCTTCATCCAGGATGCCCTCGCCCGGCGGGGCTACGAGATCCGCGCGATCCCGCCCGTCACGCCCGACGTCCCCGAGCGCGTCGCCTTCGTCAAGGCGGCCGGCGAGATCCAGCGTCGCCATCGGGCGCAGACCCGCGAGCAGGTCGCGGCCCTCCGGGCCAAGTACGCGCGGCCGCTCTACGGCCTCGTGAACACGTGGGATCTCCTCGAGGGGCTGGCCGCCTGCGTCGATCCCACCGACGTCCTGCTCTACGGCGCGAGCCAGCAGCTCCACATGCTGCAAATCCTGGCGGCGATGGAGGCGGCCCACGTCGAGGACCCCGTGCTCCTCGCCGCCGCCATGCTCCACGACGTGGGCAAGCTCCTGCTCCTCGCCGGCGAAGCGCCGGAGCACGTGGTGGGCTCCCGCGCGCCCATCGGTGCGAACGAGCACGGCGGCGGGCTCGACGCCGCCTGGCTCCAGTGGAATCATGGTGAGTTCGCCTACAGCCGGATCAAGGACGACGTGGACGAGCCGGTGGCCTGGCTGGTTCGCTATCAGGGCATGGTGCCCGAGCGCTGCGCGCCGCTTTTCGACGACCGCGACCGCGCGTACGTGGCGCGCTACCTCACGGCGTTCCGGCACTACGACCAGAGCTTCAAGTCGCCGTTCGCGCTTCCGCCGAAGCGCCTGGCTGACTACCGCCCCCTCGCCGCTCGCCTCCTGCCCGCCACCCTGGTGGTGTGAGCCGGCGCGCTACTGCACGCGCAGGCGCGGGTCCAGCACGTCGCGGAGCCCGTCGCCGAGGAGATTCAGCGACAGCCCCGCGAGGGTGAGGGCCACCCCGGGGCACAGGCTCACCCAGAAGGCCTCGCGGATCACGTTCTTCCCGCTCGCGATCACGTTGCCCCACGACGGCACGTAGGGCGGCACGCCCACGCCGAGGAAGCCCAAAATGGCCTCGGCCAGGATGGCGTACGCGAAGATGAAGCTCCCCTGCACCAGCATCGGCCCCACGCAGTTGGGCAGGATGTGGCGGAAGGCGATGGCGAGGTCGCGCCGGCCCAGGGCGCGGGCGGCCTGCACGTAGTCGAGATCGCGGATGCCGAGCACGGTGCTCCGGATCAAGATGGCGGTGCGCGGCATGTAGACGACCGAGAGCGCCACGATCACGTTCCACACGCCCGGGCCGCGCGCCGCCATGAGGGCGATGGCGAGCAGGATGGCGGGAAAGGCCATCATCCCGTCCATCACGCGCATGATGAGCGTGTCCAGCCGCCGGTTGAACCCGGCGAGCAGCCCCACCAGCACTCCGCCCAGCGTGGTCAGCAGCATCGTGGTCACGCCCACCAGGAGGGAGACACGGCTCCCGTGGAGGACGAGGCTGTAGACGTCGCGGCCGAACTCGTCCGTGCCCAGCACGTGACCGGCGCCGGGCGGCAGGAGCCGGCTGCCCGGTACCAGGCGCGTTGGGTTGTGCGTGGACACCACGTCGGCGAGGAACGCCGCGAGGACGAACACGAGGAGAATGGCCGCGCCCGTGAGCACGCCGGGGTGCCGCAGGAGCCGCCGCCACCAGGTCGGCCGCGCGCGCTCACTCATAGCGGATCCGCGGGTCGATGAACGCGTAGAGGAGGTCCACCATCAAGTTGATCAGCACGTACGCCGCCGCGGTGACGAGGACCACCCCCTGCACGACGGGATAGTCGCGCCGCAGGATGGCGGAGATGACGAGGCGGCCGAGCCCGGGGATGTTGAACACGATCTCGGTGACGACGGCGCCGCCGATGAGGATGGCGGTGGTGATGCCGATCACCGCCACCACCGGCACCAGGGCGTTGCGGAAGGCATGGACGTAGGTCACGGCCCGGGGGTGCAGTCCCTTGGCGCGCGCGGTGCGGATGTAGTCCTGCCCCAGCACGTCCAGCATGCACGAGCGCGCGATGCGCGCGATGAGGGCGGACTGGTTGAAGCCCAGCGACACCGCGGGAAGCACCATGTAGGTCAGGGCGGCCCGGGGCTCGCTGAGGATCGAGGCGTAGCCCGCCGCGGGCAGCCAGCCCAGGCGCACCGCGAACAGGAAGATGAAGTTGAGGCTCAGCCAGAAGCCGGGGATGCACACGCCGAGCAGCGAGACGAGCATGAGGCCGCGGTCCCACCAGGATCCACGGTGCGCCGCCGCCACGATGCCCGAAGGCACGCCGATGACCATCGCGACCAGCAACGCGCAGAGCGTGAGCACGATGGTCGGCTCCGCCCGCTCGGCGAGCGCCCGCGTCACCGGCCGATCCAGGTAGTACGAGTGCCCGAGGTCGCCGCGCAGCACGCGGCCGTAGAACGTGAAGAGCTGCTCGTGAATGGGCCGGTCCAGCCCCAGCGCCGCCCGGGTGGCCCCTATCTGCGCGGGGCTCGCGTCGGGCCCCAGCATGACGCTGACGGGGTCGCCGGGAATCAGATGGATCAGGAGGAAGACGATGGTGACCACGACCGCCATGACGGGGATCACGGCGACGATGCGGCGGACGATGTAAGCGGTCACGGAGGGACGGCACGCCAGGGGGGCGGGGGCCGCCGCGGTGGCGGCTCCCGCCCCCCTCAGCCGGCTACTTCTCGAGCCACACGTTGTAGAAGCGGACCCGCTCGGTGCTCTCGTTGAAGCCCTTGACGGTGTTGCGGGCCGCCCGCAGGCCGAACAGATCGCCGTAGCGGATCACCGGCACCTTCTCGTAGAACTGGCGGGTCTGCTTCTCCCAGAGCGCCATACGCTTCTTGGGATCCGTCTCCCGCGCCAGCTCCGCCTGGATGCTCAGGATGTCCTCGTCGCTGGTCCAGCCCGGCCAGCTCGGCGTGAGGTAGACGGAATGCGTGGGGTCGTAGGCGGTGCCGATGCCCGTGGTGAAGGCGTCGTACTCCTTGGGGTTGTTCCGCCGCTTCACCAGGGTCGCCCAGTCCACCACCTGCAAGTCGATGTTGAAGCCCACGTCCTCGAGCTGCTGCTTGGTGACCAGCGCGAAGTCGTACATCCACTTGTACTCCTGCGTGGTCATGAAGCGGATCGGCTCCTTCTTGTAGCCCGCCTCCTGGAGGAGCTTCTTCGCCTTGTCCTTGTTGCGCTCGTTCCACGGCAGGCCCGACAGCTTGGTGTGCCAGGCGCTGATCTCGAGGGGCACCAGGCTGTTGTCCATCCTGTAGAACTCCGACTTCCCGCCCGCCACCGTCTTCATGATCGGCTCGATGTCGATCGCCGCCTGCCAGGCCTGACGCAGCTTCTGATTCGTCATCAGGCCTTCCTTCTTGTTGAAGACGGCTACTAGCCAGTAGTAGGGCTTGGCCACGATGGGCCGCGCCGCGGGATTCCGCTTGATGCGATCGAAGGCGTCCAGGTTCAGATCGTCGGCGAAGTCGAGCTCGCCCGTCTCGACCTGGGCGACGCGCGTGGCCACCTCGGGCACCGGCACCCAACGGATCTCGTCGAGGTAGGCGGTCTTCCCCCCGCCGTAGCCGTTGGGCTTCTCGTTACGCGACTTGTAGTCGTCGAAGCGAACCATGCGGATGTACTGGTCGGGCTTCCACTCCGCGAGCTTGTAGGGGCCGGTGCCGATGTACTCGGTGGCTTTCACCGCCGGCTCGAACTTCTCCGCGATCTCCTTGGGGTAGATGGCGCCGAAGTTGTTGGGCACGGCCAGCGAGATGAGCACGATGGCCGACTTCTCCTTGAGCTTCATCTCCACCGTGTACTTGTCGATCGCCTTCCACGTGTCGACCTGAGCGAACAGCGCCTTGCCGTAGATCGACTGCTTGCCCCAGCGGGTGAGCGAGGGCACGACGTCCTCCGACGTCATCTCCTTGCCGTTGTGGAACTTCACACCCTGGCGGAGCTTGAACGTGTAGACGAGGCCGTCCTTGCTCACGGTGTGGCTCTCCGCGAGCATCGGGATGGGCTTGTTGTCCTTGTCCAGGCTGTAGAGCCCCTCGTAAATGTGGTTGGTGAGGGTCTCGGTGATGCTGGCGGTGGTCCAATGCGCGTCCAGCGACGGCGGCTCGCCGAGATTGCCCACGCGGAGCGTCCCGCCCTTGACCTGGGCGTCCGCGGGAACGGCGGCGAGGCCGGCGACGGCGGCAAAGGCGAGAGCGAGGAACACGCTGCGCACGACGGCCGAACCCCTCATGGGAACCCTCCAGCGGTGGGAGTCGCGTCAGGTGCGTGGAGTGTGCTGGAGGCCGGCCCGGCTTGTCAACGGGGAGGCCGGCCGCCTCACGCGAAGCCGGGCGGCGGCACGAAGGCCTGGAACTCCCGCTCCAGCAGCCGCGCCAGCTCGATGGTGGTGCGGTCGCCGTACTGGGGGCCCACGATCTGCACGCCCACGGGCAGGCCGCCCGGCGTGAAGCCGGCCGGTGCCGACGTGCCGGGGAGAAACACCACGCCCGAGAGGCCCGCCCAGAAGAGCTGGTCGACGGTCGGCACGCGCCGGCCGTTGACGGTGATCGTCCGCTGGTAGCGCTCGCCCACGTGATCGTGGGGGAAGGCGGCGGTGGCGGCGACCGGGCAGATCAGTACGTCCCACTCGCGGAAGAACTCCGCCCACTTCCAGCGGAGCTGATGGCGGGCCTCGTTGGTGGCGAGCCAGTCGCGGTGGGCGAGCGTGTTGGCGCGGATCATGCGCGCGTAGTACGACTCGTCGCCCGGGGCCAGGCGCGCGACCGCCTCCCGCTCCGCCTCGAACTCCGCGGGCGTGAGACGCCCCGAGGTCGCCGAGCGCAGGAGCTGGATGTAGATGCGGTGCGACTCGGCGGTGTCCACGTCGGGGCGCGCGCGGTCGCTCACCTTGGCGCGGCGCCGCGCGAGGAAGTCCGCCACCGCCTGGATGCGGTCCTGCACCTCCGCGTCCACCTCGGAGACGGGATCGGTGAGCATGATCGCGACCTTGAAATCGCGCAGCGCGCGGCGCCGCGGCGGCGGCAGCTCGAGCCGCCAGCCCTCCGCGTCGATCTCGTCCGGACCGGCCATCGCGGCGAGGCCCAGCGCGAGATCATCTGCGCTGCGGCCCATGGGGCCCACCACGTTGATGTCGCCCTGGGCGATCTTGCCCGGCAGGGCCTGGCCGCGCGGCGGCACCACGCCGTAGCTCGGCTTGTGGCCGTACACGCCGCAATAGTGGGCAGGGTTGCGGATCGATGAGCCGATGTCGCTGCCCGCCTCGAGCCCGGTGAGGCCCGCGGCCAGCGCGGCGGCGGAGCCGCCCGAGGAGCCGCCGGGGGAGCGCGTGACGTCCCAGGGATTGTTGGTGGTGCCGTAGATCTCGTTGTAGCTCTGGTAGTCCGCGAGGTAGATCGGCACGTTGGTCTTGCCGAAGATGATCACGCCGGCGTCGAGCAGCCGGTCCACCGTGAGCGCGTTCTTGGCGGGGAGATTCCCCTTGAGCGCGGGCACGCCCCACGTGGTGGGCATGCCGGTGACGTCGTAGGACTCCTTGATCGTCATGGGTACGCCGTGCAGCGGCCCCCACGGCTGGCTCTTGCGCAGCGCCGCGTCGGCGGCGCGGGCGCGCTTGCGGGCGGCGTCGAGGTCGGTGGTGATGATCGCGTTGATGCGCGGGTTGTACTTCTCCATCCTCGCGATGTAGAGGTCCAGCAGCTCCAGGCAGCCGATCTTCCGCCGCCGGATGAGCGACGCGAGGGATTTGGCCGACTCGAATACGACGTCCATGACGCACCTCCGGGGCAACAATGTATCATGCGGCGGGAACGATGAGGCGACCGGGGCCGGCCACCGCGCTGCTGATGCTCGGCATGTTCACCGTGTCGCTCCTCCCCCCGGCGGCGGCGCGCGCGCCCGCGGCCGATGCCTGGGATCTGCGGCAGATGTCCGCGGATGAGCGGCGCCGCGTCATCGGCGGCGAGATCGTGCCCTTCGCCGTCGCCGAGCGCACGGACCGCGATCTCGCCGCCGGCCTCATGATGTTCCTGCCGCTTCCCGTGCCGCGGGTCGGTGACTACCTGGCGGAGGCGGAGCTGGCGGTGCGCGATCCCGGCGTCGTCAGCTGGGGCGCGCTACCCGAACGCGCCGAGGCCACCTCGCTCGCCAAGCTGCGGCTCGGTCCGGCGGAGGCCGACGAGCTGCTCGACGCGCGACCGGGCTCGGTGTGGAATCTCTCGAGCAGGGAGATGGACGGGCTGCGGGCAATGCGCGCGATGCTCCCCGTCGCCTCGCGGGCCCTCCAGGCCGAATCCGTGAGCACCCAGTACCGCGCCATCCTGCTCCGGCGCACCCAGGCCTATCGCGCCGGGGGGCTCGACGCCGTCGAGCCCTACGCGCGCCGCGGCGGCACCACGACGGATCCCGCCGCCGAGCTGCGCCTGGCCGCCGAGGACGCGCGCCCGCTGACGACGGTCTTGCCCTCCCTGGTCGACGCGCTGCTCCACTACCCCGCGCTCCAGCACGCGGGGCGCGGCAGCCAGCTCTACTGGGTGGAGCGCCGGCTCCAGGGGCGCGTGGATCCGGTGCTGGTCCACCAGTTGGTCGACGTGCGCCCCGAGCTCGCCCTCCACGTGGAGCGGCATTTCTTCGTGGGCCACGCGTACAACTCGAGCCAGACGCTCACCGGCGCGCTGCCGTGGGGCAACGGCTCCCTGGTATTCGTGGTGGCCCGCGTCTCCACCGATCTGGTCGCGGGGCTGGGCGGCGACATGAAGCGCTCGCTGGGCCGGCGGCAGCTCCGCGGTGACCTCTCGGGCCGTCTTGACCGCGTCCGCGCGGGACTGGCGAGACCCACCCCGCTGCCGCAGAGCCCGTAGGGCCCGGGGGCGCTAGACCGGGATTGAGACGCGCGCGAGGACGTCCGGCTCGTCGAGGAGCCGGCCGGCGCCGCGCACCACGCAGGTGAGCGGGTCCTCGCTGATCGTGATGGGCAGATCGGTTTGCTGATGGAGCAGGAGATCGAGCCCGGGCAGGAGCGCGCCGCCCCCGGTGAGGGTGATGCCGTTGTCCACGATGTCGGCGGCTAGCTCGGGCGGAGTCTTCTCGAGGCAGCCGTGCACCGCCTCCACGATAGCCTCGATGGGCTCGCGCAAGGCCTCGCGCACCTCGGCGCCGCTTACGTAGATCGTCTTCGGGATCCCCGCGGTGAGGTCGCGCCCCTTCACCGCGATGGTCTCGTTGTCGCGTGCGCCGGGATAGGCCGAGCCCAGGGAGAGCTTGATCTCCTCCGAGCGGCGCTCGCCGATGAGCAGGCTGTGACTCTTCCGCACGTGGGAGGCGATGGCGTCGTTCATGTCATCGCCCGCGATACGCAGCGAGCTCGAGAAGACGATGCCGGACAGCGAGATCACCGCGACCTCGGTGGTGCCGCCGCCGATGTCGACGATCATGCTCGCGCCGGGCTCCGAGATCGGCAGCCCCGCGCCGATGGCGGCGGCGGTGGGCTCGGCGATCAGGAACACCCTGCGCGCGCCCGCGTGGCTCGCCGACTCCTGCACCGCGCGCCGCTCCACCTGGGTAATCCCAGAGGGGACTGAGATAACCACCCGCGGATGCACGGGGCTCCGCCGCCGGTGGGCCCGGCGGATGAAGTGATAGAGCATCTTCTCGGTGGTGTCGTAGTCGGCGATGACGCCGTGCCGCAGCGGCCGCACCACCTCGATGGTGCCGGGCGCGCGGCCCAGCATCGCCTTGGCCTGCGCGCCCACAGCGATCACCGATCGGTCTGCGGTACTCAGAGCGACGATCGAGGGCTCGTTGAGCACGATGCCTTCCCCCGGCGCGTACACGAGCGTGTTCGCCGTGCCGAGATCGACGGCCATGTCGCTGGGGAAGAAGTGGCTGAGGAAGCGAAGGAGCATCCGCGAGTTCCAAGGCAACGGATGTGCCAGCGGCGCGGAGGCCGGCCGTCGGGCTCGGGAATGTCTATACGCGAGAGCAGGTTCGATCGGCTCGCGGAGGGGGACGACGCGCCCGACGCGACCGGCGCGCTCTCGGCAGTCTTACACAGAGTTCGTGTAGGGATTACACTCCCGGCGTGGATACCGTGACCCTCGGCACCGCCACGCCCGGCGGGGGCTTTCCCGTCTATGGCCAGGCCTTCGCGGAGAGCGTCAACGAGGCCGACCCGACGCTCACCGTCGTCACCCGCCACACCAAAGGCAGCACGGAGAACGTACCGCTGCTCGAGTCCGGCCAGCTCGACCTGGGCCTCGTGCAGGGCGAGGTGGCCTACGAGGCGCTGGAAGGCATCGGTCGGCCCCGCGCCGATCTCCGCATCCTCTGTGCCATGTACTCCACGCCCGGCATGTTCGTGGTGCGTGGCGACTCCGAGTACCGCACGATCGCCGACCTCACCGGGCGCCACGTGGCCTTCGGGGCGCGGGGCTCCGGCCTCGTCATCCTCGCCCGCTATGTGCTGGACGGCCTCGCGCTGGATCAGCAGCGCGACTTTCACGCGGTGTTCCTGGACGCCGCCGGCGACGGACCCGCCATGGTGCTGGACGGCCGGGTGGCCGCGCTCTGGGGCGGCGGCATCGGCTGGCCGGGCTTCGTCGCGGTGGCCCGCGGCCCGGCGGGCGCGCGCTTCATCGTCCCCGACGCGGAGGGCATCCGCCGCATCCTCGCCCGGCACGCCTTCCTCAAGCCGCTGACCGTGCCCGCCGGCTCCTATCCGGGGCAGAGCGCGCCGATCGCGTCGGTGGGGTCGTGGAGCTTCGTCATGGCGCGTCCCTCACTCGACGAGGAGATCGCCTACCGCCTCGCGCGCGCGGTGCACGGGGCCGAGGCCGCCCTCGGCCGGCGGCTCGCGCAGGCGCGCGAGACCACCGCCGCCAACACCGTGGCGGCGGCGCCGCGGCCCGGCCTCATCCACGCCGGCGCGCGGCGCTATCTGCGCGAGATCGGGCTCTCGCCCGACTAGGCGCCGCCGGCGCCATGCCGTCGAGCAGCGCGGCAAGCCGAGGGCGCGCGCCGGAGTCCAGCTGCTCCAGCATGCACTGCCGCGGCGCCTTGTCGGGGCGCCAGCGGAGGAAGCGCGTGCCGTGGCGAAAGCGGCCGGCGGTGACCTGGTCGTAGCCGACCTCCACCACGAGCTTCGGCTCGACGGGCTCCCATTCGCCGGTGCGCTCGGTACTCCAGCGGCTTGGCCCGCCGGGGGCGTTGCCGGTGAACCCCGCTCCGCTCATGAGCGGCCGCAGGCGCGTGAGCAGGGCCTTGCGCTCAGCGGCGGCAAACCCCGAAGTGAAGCCAACATGGTGGAGCTTCCCGGCGTCGTCGTAGAGCCCCAGCAGGAGCGAGCCCACCACCTTCGCATTCGTGGCGTAGCGGAAGCCGCCCACCACGCAGTCGGCGGTGCGGCCGCGCTTGACCTTCACCATGCCGTCCCGCGTGCCGGAGAGATACGGCACGCCGCGCACCTTGGCCACGATGCCATCGAGGTTGCCACCGGCCCGCGCGAGCCACGCCCGCGCCGCCTCGAGATCGTCCGTCGCGGGCGAGAGGCGGATCGCGCCCGCGCGCGCGAGATGCTTCCGGGCGAAGGCCTCGAGCCGGCGGCGCCGCTCCGCGAGCGGCTGTGCCACTAGCGACCGGCCCTCGTCGTCCGCGAGGAGATCGAACACGATGTACATGGCCGGCCGTTCGGCGGCCAGGCGCCGCACGCGGCTCGCCGCGGGATGGATGCGCTGGAGCAGCTCGTCGAAGGCCAGATGCGCCCCCACCGGCACGACCAGCTCGCCGTCGAGCACGAAGCGCGAGGCCGGCACCGCCTGCACCGCCTCGACCACGTCGGGGAAGTAGCGCTCGAGCGGCTTGCCGGAGCGGGAGCGCAGCACGACGGAGTCGCCGTCCCGGAAGGCCAGGCAGCGAAAGCCGTCCCACTTGGGCTCGTACTGCCACTCCGGTCCGGTGGGGATCGCGTCCACCAGCCGCGCCTCCATCGGCGCATAGTCGGCGCGGAGCGGGAGGGTCATGCCACCCGCTCCAGGTTGAAGCGGCCGCGCTTCGCGAGCAGCGGTGCATAGAGGTCGCCGAGCTTCGCGAGCCGGGCCGGCACGTTGTCCATGCGGAAGTCCTCGATGGCGAAATCGGCCGCCACCTCGCTCCATGCGAGCGGCGTGGACACCGGCGCGCGCGGGCGCGGCCGCACGGAGTACACCGAGGCGAGCGTGCGCCCCCAGGCGTTCTGGTTGTAGTCCACGAGCACGCGGCCGGCCGGCCGCTTCGCGACACGGTACTCCGCCGTCACCAGGGCCGGCCGCGCCTTGGCCAGCGCTAAGGCGATGGACTTGGCCACGCCCCATACGGTCTTCTGGTCCGGCCCCCGCACGATCGGCACGTAGACGTGGATACCGCGCGAGCCGGTGGACTTGGGATAGCTGGGCATGCCGAGCCCGTCCAGGGCCTCGCGCAGAACCAGCGCGGTCTCCCGCACCCTCGCAAAGCCGGCGGCGGGCACGGGATCGAGATCGAAGTGGATATAGTCTGGCCGCTGCACGTCGTCGCAGCGTGCGTACCACTGGTTCAGGTCGATGCAGCCGAGGTTCACCACCCAGAGGAGGGAGAGGAGGTCCTGCACGATCAGGAAGTCGATGACGTTGCCGGACGCGTGGCGGATGGCGCACGTCTCGATCCAGTCGGGACGCGGCGCGGGCGCGCGCTTCATGAAGAAGAAGTCCCCGGCGGCCCCGTTGGGGTACCGCTTCATCACCATCGCGCGATCGTGGAGATGCGGCAGAAGGTACGGCGAAACATTCGCATAGTAACGGAGGAGATCCCCCTTGGTGATCGTGGGCCGCGTCCAGAAGGGCTTGCGCAAGTTCGTGAGGGTGACGGCGCGGGCGCCCAGCCGCAGCTCCACGGTGTCGCGGTCGGCGGGGATCATCTCGGCGGCGGGCAGCGGCAGCGTCGCGGCCTCGGCGCGCGGGCTCATCGCGAGGACGCCAGGCGGGGTGGGCGCGGCCCCCGGCGCACCGCGCCGGTCACGCTAATGTACTCGAGCTCGGCGCCGGCGCGGGCGCAGCGGAGCAGGAGACCGCCCCGACTCATGTCGCCGCGCCCCACGAAGTCCGCGGGAAAGCGCAGGCGCTCGCCGAAGGTGGCGAGCAGCGGCTCGAGATACTTGCCGGTGGCGATGCTGCCGAGCAGCACCACGTCGCAGCGGGCGTCGAGCCCTTCGGCGAGGCGCCGCGCGTCGCGCAGCAGCGGCTCCATGTAGCGCGCGTTGGCGACGGCGATGTCCACCTCGGCGAAGCGGCGCAGGCGCTCGAAGCCTACCGGCTCCTCCGCGAGCACGAGCCCGTCCGTCGGCGTGATCACGAGCACGCCGGGCCGCCCGGCCGGCGGGCGCGCGAAGGCCTGGGCGTAGGCCAGCTTGCCGCGGAAATAGAGGCCGCTCAGGAACGAGAACACCTCGCCGAGCGGCGCGCCGGAGGCGGCGCGCAGGCGCTGGGCGAGGTCGAAGCGCGCGTCGGGGTTGAACACGAGGCGGGCCCGCTCGCCCCCGCAGTGCGCGGGCGAGAGGAGGAAGATGCGCCGCCTCACCGCGTTCCTGCCGGCGCCACCGCCCGGGCGAAGCCCGAGGCGTCGAGGGTGTTCAGCACCTCGACCCGGCGCACCCATCCCCGGCGCGCCATCGTCACACCGTAGCGCAGATTCCCCAGCTCGCTCACGGCATGCGCGTCCGTCGAGATCACGAAGGATAGCTTACGCTCGCGCGCCGCGCGCAGCCACTGCGGGGCCAGGTCGAGGCGATGGGGATCCCCGTTGATCTCGATGGCCACGCGCGAGGCCGCGGCCACGTCCAGCACCCGCTCCACGTCCACGTCGATGGGTGGGCGGGAGGGAATGAGGCGTCCGAGCGCGTGCCCCCATATCTTGAAGCAGGGATGCCTCATCGCGCGAGTGAGCCGGCGCGCCATCTCCTCGGGGCCGAGGCGGTGGCGCTGATGGACGCTCGCGATGATCACGTCGAGCTGCTCGAGGATCGCGTCGGGGTAGTCGAGGGCGCCGTCGGCGAGGATGTCGCATTCCGTCCCGCGCAGCAGGCGCACCGAGGCCGACTCCTGCACCCGCGCGATCTCGTCCCACTGCGCGCGCAAGCGGTCCACGGACAGGCCACCGGCGTACGACGCGGTGGGCGAGTGATCGGTGACCGTGAGATAGGCCATGCCGAGCGCGTCCGCCGCCGCCGCCATCTCGGCCACGGTGTGGCGGCCGTCCGAGTATACGGTGTGGCAGTGCACCAGGCCGCGGATGTCACCCTCCTCGACCAGATCGTCGGGCAGGCGGCCCTCCAGCGCGGCCTCGATCTCGCCCTCGTCCTCGCGCAGCTCGGGCGGGATGAACGGCAGGCCGAGGTAGCCGTAGAGGTCCTCCTCGTCGCGCGCGGTGAGCGGGGGACCGCTCGGGGACCGGGTGAGTCCCCCGCGGGTGAGGTGCAGGCCGCGCCCCTCGGCGAGCCGCGCCAGATGCGTGAGGTGCGCGGACGAGCCGGTGGCGTGGAGCAGCGTGGTCGCGTGGTGATCGGGCAGCCCGACGCGCACTTCCAGGGGGAGACCGTTGTCGAGCACCGCGCGGTAGGCCGCCGGCCCGCTCTCGCTCACCGAGAGCACGCCGGGCAGGGCCAGCGCGTGCGCGCGCGCCGCCGCCGGCGTAGTCGAGGCAACCACCACCTCGATGCCGTCCACCATCTCCAGGCCCCGGCGCAGGTCGCCCGCGATCTCGGCTGCGGTGACGCCGGGCGCCCGGCGCAGATGCGCCAGGACCGGCTCGGCTGCTTCGAGCGCCTGGGCGAGCAGCGCGCGCGTCCCCGTGGGGGCCGGGCCCGGCGCCTCGAGCCGCTGGATCGCCTCGAGGATGCGCGCCTCGGTCTTTGGGCCGATGCCCTTAACGTTGCGGACGCGGCCCGCTTCGGCGGCCGTCCGCAGGCCCGCGAGCGTCTCCACGCCGAGCGCCTGGTGGATCGCGACAATCTTCGCGAGCGGCAGACCGAGCCGGCCCAGCTCGCTCGCACCGGGCGGGAGCTGAGCTCGCAGCGTGTCGAGCGCCTCGGCGCGCCCGGTGCGGTGAAGCTCGATGATACGAGCGGCGAGTCCCACGCCGATGCCCGACAAGGCAGTGAGCCGGTCCTCTGCGACGAGGCGCTCGAATGTCGCGTCGTCGATGCCTTCGAGCACCGCGGCGCCACGCGCGTACGCG
Source organism: Candidatus Methylomirabilota bacterium (assembly GCA_035764725.1). Classification (NCBI taxonomy): domain Bacteria; phylum Methylomirabilota (SeqCode); species Candidatus Methylomirabilota bacterium. Next base: position 33,957 of record DASTYT010000043.1, read on the forward strand.
CGCGCCTTGAACGTATCCTCGCGGGCGAGGTCCAGCAGGCGCGCCATCTCCTTCAGCGCCCGCGCGATGCCGAGTCGGTCACGGCCCTCCATCGAGGAACTGCCGCAGCAAGGGCCGTGCCGCTAAGCGCGGCGGCGCTCCCCGAGATGCGGCCGGAGATCCACGCGCCGGCCCTCCGCGGCGGATAGATATGCGCCATAGATCACGGCAGTGACGTCGCGCGCGAGCGCGCCGCCGGAGAGCGGCTCCCGGCCGAGGGCGACGCACTCGACGAAGTCCTGGATCTCCTGTGGATAGCCCGAGGTCCAGTCCTCGTCCGGCTGCGGGCTCGACCAACCGGCCTTGGTCTCTAGCTTCTCCACGAGGTACTCCGAGCCGAAGACGGCGGGGTCGGGGGCGTAGGCCTGCACGGTGTCGTTGGGGTTGATGTTGCAGATCACCACCGCCTTGGCGCCATAGATGATCATCTGGTTGCGGATGCCGCCCAGCACGGTGTCGGCCGCGGAGATCTGCGCCACCGTGCCGTCGTCGAAACCGACCAGCATGGTGCCCCAGTCCTCGACGTCGGCGCCCTCCACCGTGTTGAGGAAGCGCGGCGAGGTCGCCCGAAAGGTCTCGGTGGCGGCGAGGTTCGCCGTCTCGGCGCTCACCGACACCGGCCGGATGGGCCGCCCGCGCAGTCGCGTGCCCTCATCGCTCTTGAGATACAGCGCGGCGCCCAGCGGATGGCAGGCCTTCCCGATGAGCGAGCCACCGCCGCCGGTGATCCACCGCTTGTTGACCGGCGCGTGGGTGCCGCCGTGGCTTTCCTCGCCGACCAATCTCAGGATGGGGCCTCCCGCGGCGGCGAGAAGGCGCCGCGCCTTCTGGATCGGGGGCGCGTACACCCAGTTCTCCGCATAGCAGAGGCGGACGCTCGCCTTCGCGCAAGCCTCCAGCACCTCGTCGGCGCTGGCGAGAGCCCGCCCCAGCATCTCGGTCCGCGGCGTCGCCGCGTCGCCGAAGAAGCCGGTGAGCGGCTTCTCCACGACCACGTGCTTACCGGCGCGCGCCGCCTCCACCGCCATCGCGGCGTGAAGATGCGAAGGCACGCAGAGGTCCACCAGCTCGACCTCACGGTCGTCGAGGACGGCGCGAAAGTCGGCGACGGCGCGGCTCACGCCGAAATCCCGCGCGAAGCCCTCCGCGCGCTCGCGGCGCGCCGACGCGACCGCAACCAGCTCCACGTCGACGCCGCGCACGTGGTGATAGGCCTCGGCGTGGAGGCGGGCCACGAACCCCGCGCCTACCACGCCCACTCCCAGATGCCGACGGTCCGCCATGCGGGATCCTCCAGATGCTACGACGGGGTGACATGACTTGGGCCCGGCACGAGCCGGGCCCAAGTCTACCTGGAGACCTCGCCGGCGGCGAGGCTCACGGACACTTCGGGAGCGGACGGAGCGAGGCTTCGATGCGGTCCCCAATCTTCAGGTCTCGCGTCGTCTCCTGGTTGGTCTGGAACTCGTGCTGGCCGCCCGCGGCGTCGCGGATCTTGATCCGGTCGCCCGTCGAGCTGATCTCGACGACCTGGCCCGAGACCTTCTCTGGCGCCTTCGCGGGCTGGCACTTCGGCGCGCCGGTATTGGTGTTCGACTGTGCGGCGAGCGGGCCGGCCGCGACGAGGCCGGCCAGTGACACCGAGAGCATGGTGAGGACAAACGCCTTCATGGAATGATCCTCCGTTCCGCTCAGATCTAGTTCTTCTTGGTGATGTCGTAGATGGCGCCGCCCACCGCGCCCACGCCGGCGCCGATCAGCGCGCCCTTACCCGCGCCGTAGCCGGTGCCCGCCCCGATCGCCGCGCCCGCTCCGGCGCCGACCGCCGTCCCGGTGGCCGTTCCACAGCCTGCCGGCGCAAGCGCCAGAGCCGAGAGCGAGAGCACCGCCGTAACCTTCTTCACGCCACTCATAGTGTTCCTCCCTCCTAAAGTGGGACATCGCTGAGGCACTCGCGTGCCTCTGGTGCGTCAGGGGCAAGGGGCATGCCACGGGGCGAAGGAAGGCTGGCCGTGCCGGCCACCTGCAATGGCTCGATTTCAGAGGGCGGCGGGCGGCGGCGACGGCTCGAGCCGGGGAACACGGTAGTTCCTACCGGCCCCCAAGGCGCGATTTCCCCGGGGCGGTCTTGACAGTGTGAAAACCCTGGCCTACATTTCCGGGCACATTCCGGTCCGCTCGCTGGCCCACTTCAACACTGTCGTGGAGGCCAATCGATGACCACTCGTCGCGAGTTCCTCGCCACCACCCTCGCCGGCGCCGCCGGCACTGCCCTCGTCCCCCGTCGCGCCGCCGCCGCGCCGAAAGCGATGACGGTCGTGCGCGAGAGCTCGTTCATCAAGCCGTTCGACGACTACTTCGCCAAGACCCTGCTACCGGAGTACGAGAAGCTGACCGGCATCAAGATGAGCTACGAGGCGGTCAGCGTGGGGGGCATGCTCACGCGCCTCACCACCATCATCGAGACCAAGTCGGGGCCGGAGATCGCGATGACCGGCCTGAACCAGCCCTACCTTTTCGACTCGAGCCTCGTGGATCTCACCGACGTCGCCGACAAGATCGGCACGCAGATCGGGCCCTGGCACGACAACGTCCACGACGCGGTCGTCGTGAACAAGAAGTGGAAGGCCCTGCCGTGGGGCAACATCGGCCAGGTCGAGGTATATCGCACGGACTGGTTCAAGGAAGTCGGAGTCACCAAGTTCCCCGATACGTGGGACGACCTCCTCGCCGCCGGCCGGCTCCTCAAGAAGAAGGGGCATCCATTCGGGTTCGAGCTGGGCCACGGCTTCGGCGACAACCACGGCTGGCTCTACCCGCTCTTCTGGTCATACGGCGCCCGCGAGGTGGACAAGGACGGCAAGACCGTCTTGATCGACTCCAGCGAGACGGCGAAGGCGGTGGACTTCTGTCGCAAGTTCTACCAGGAGACGATGCTCGAGGACGTGCTGGGCTGGACGGACGTGAACAACAACAAGGCCTACCTCGGCGAGCAGATCTCCTGCACCAACAACGCCTCGTCGATCCTGGTCGTTGCGAAGCGCGACTTTCCGGAGATCGCCAAGGTCACCGACCACGGGCTGAACCCGCAGGGCACCAAGGGCCGCTTCCATATCCTGAACCCGGTGTCGCACGTCCTCGTCAACCACGCGCCCGACATCTCCGCGTGCAAGGCGTTTCTGTCCTGGCTCTACGACGACAAGCAGATGTCGCGGTGGCTCACCTCCGGCGACGCGTATTACGCGCCGTTCCTCACCAAGTACGACAATCACCCGATGTGGGGACCGGAGCCGCGCTACCTCCCGTACAAGGAGTCGCTGAAGACGTCGCGGCTGCATGGGTGGCCCGGCCCCCCGAGCGCGGCCATGTCCGAGGCGGTGGCCAAGTACGTGCTGGTCGACATGTTCGCGAAGGCGTGCCGCGGCGACTCGACCAAGGACGTCATCGCGACCGCCGCGTCCCAGCTCAAGCAGATCTACAAAGCGAAGTAGCGCATGGCGGTCGGCCCGGCGTCCCTGGCGCGGCCCGCCCCGGCCGCGGACCGACCGCTGACCTTGCGCGGGTTCGTGGAGCGCGAGGGCGTCTTCTCGTGGCTCCTGCTGATCCCCGGCGTCCTCTTCCTGCTCGCGTTCGTTGCCTACCCGTTCTTCTACGGGATCTATCTGAGCCTGCAGGCCCGCCGGGTGTCCCAGCCCGGCACCTTCGTGGGCCTCGCGAACTTCGTCGCCCTCTCCCAGGATCCGGTGTTCTGGCAGGTGGCGAGCAACACGTTCGTCTACACGGTCGTCACGACCATCTTCAAGGCGGCGGGCGGCCTCGCCATGGCCCTCGTGATGAACCAGCGCTTCCGCGGCCGGAACCTCGCTCGCGCGTTCCTCCTGCTGCCCTTCATCGTCCCCACCATCCTCAGCACGGTGGCGTGGATGTGGATCCTCGATCCGACCTTCAGCGTGGTGAACTGGTCGCTCCTCCACTCGGGCCTCATCACCAACAACTTCTCGTGGCTCGGCAACAAGCACCTCGCCATGGTGTCGATAATCGCGGTGAACGTGTGGCGCGGCGTGCCCTTCTACGGCATCACGCTGCTGGCCGGGCTCCAGACCATCTCGCCCGATCTCTACGAGGCGGCGGCCATCGACGGCGCCACCACCCGGCAGCGCTTCTGGCACATCACGGTGCCGGTGATCAAGCCGGTGCTCATCATCGTGACGATGTTCTCGGTGATCTTCACCTTCTCCGACTTCCAGCTCGTGTACGCCCTCACGCACGGCGGCCCCGCCAACGCCACCCACCTCTTCGCGACGTACGCCTTCGACGTGGGGATGAGCGCGGGCCAGCTCGGCTCGGGCGCGGCGGTGGCCCTGTCCATGCTGCCCGCGCTGGCTCTCCTCATCGTGGGACTGACGCTCTACCTGAGGCGCGAGTGATGGTCGGGGGTAAGAGCTTCGGCGCGCGCACGCTCAAGATCTACGTGCCGCTGGGCGTCTGCATGGTCGCGATGCTGTTTCCGTTCTACTGGATGGCCATCACGTCCATCAAGCCGAACCGGGAGCTCTACAACGCGAAGATCATGCCGCTGATCGTGCATCAGCCCACGCTGAAGCACTACTACGACCTCCTCACCGAGACCAACTTCCTCACCTGGACCTACAACACCATGCTGGTCGCGGTGGTCACCACGGTGGTGTCGCTGGTGATCGGCACGATGATGGCGTATCCCCTCGCCCGCATGCGCTTCCCCGGCGCGGCCCTCGTGGCCATCGGGGTGGCCGCGACCTATCTCGTGCCGCAGCCGCTCCTCTTCATCCCCATGGCCGACATCATCAACCGGCTCGACCTCGGGAACACGCTCTCCGCGGTGATGCTCACCTACCCCACGCTGCTCATCCCCTTCTGTGCGTGGCTCCTCATGGGATACTTCAAGAGCGTGCCGCGCGAGTTGGAGGAGGCGGCGCGCATCGACGGGGCCAGCCGGCTCCAGGCCATGACCCGCGTGGTGCTGCCCCTCTGCGTGCCCGGCCTCCTCTCCGCCGGGATCTTCGCCTTCACGCTGGCACAGAACGAGTTCCTTTACGCCCTGATCTTCCTCGCCAAGTCGGACGTCCGCACGGTGCCGGTGGGCGCCATCACCGAGCTGATCCGCGGCGACGTCTTTTACTGGGGGCAGCTCATGGCGGCGGCCCTGCTGGGCTCGATCCCGGTGGCGCTGATCTACTCGTTCTTCGTGGAGTACTACGTGGAAGGCCTCACCGCGGGGTCGGTGAAGAGCTGAAGGTCGCGGGGGCCGCGCCGAGCGTCGGCGCGGCCCCCCCGCGATGCTTCGAAGTGTCTAGCGGACGATATCCGCGACGCGCTGGAGTGGCGTGTCGTCGCGGCGGCGGATCACCCGGTGCGCGGGCCGGGTCTGGTCGCCGAACGTCGGCTGCCAGCACGAGTGCTTGCCCGCCCCGCCCGCCACGATGATCGTGATGTCCTCGGGCGACTTCACGATGGGGACCATGGCGTCGTCGCGGTCGGGATTCTTCCGGCCCTCCACGAGGAACTTGCGGAACTCGTGGTGGAGCCGCCCCAGCGGGTAGCGGGCGTGCTCGAAGATGAAGGCCTTCACTTCCTTCTTGCTGAACCCGTCGCGCGCGATCGTCGCCGCGTGCTCGGGGCCGAGCGTGAGCAGCGGCGCGCCGCCAGACAGGAGATTGTTGCTGCCCGCCTGCCCCATGGCGCCCGCCACCACCTTCAAGATACCGAGGCCGGTGTAGCTGTAGTGGTCCTGGATGTTGTGCGGGCCCTCGCAGCCGAACACGGTGACGGTGCTCGTCTCCCGCGGATAGCCCAGCTCCACCTGCAGCGGCTCCCATGGGTTGGCTTCCTCGTTCTCCGCCACGCAGTACGAAATCTTCGCCGGGCTGCCCTGGGTGGAACGGTCGCCCGTGCCGGGCAGGCCACCGCCCACGTTCATGAGGATGAGGCGGACGGCGCGGCCGATGGTGAGGTTCGGCGCGAAACCCTGGCCGAACGCGTTGTAGCCGCCGTTGATGCCGAGCTCGCGGGCGATGGGCCCGTTCACGATCATGAGCGGGGCCACCGGGTGCGTGGTGGCCTGCACGGAATCGAGGTTGAAGGCGGGATCCGACAGCGCCTCGATCGCGGTCACCACCACCGGGAAGAACTCCGGGCGGCAGCCCGCCATCACCGCGTTGATGGCCATGCGTTCCATCGTGGCCTCGCCCTGCCGCGGCGGCAGCACCGCGATCACGTCGCGCGGCTGGCGGTCCGTGTAGCGCAGCATCGCCGCCACCGCCTCCTCGGTGGGCGGCACGATCGGGAGTCCGTCCGTCCAGCCCCGCTCCTGATAGAGCCGGTTGATGGCGGCGTACGACTCGTCCATCTTGAACGTCTTCGCCGCGGGTCCAGTATGGAGGGTCATCGGGTCAGCGCCTTCACCACGACATCGATCACGAGATCCGCCTTCGCGGCGGCCTCCTCCGCGGGGATGCCCCCGAGCGGATGGGGAACGAGCGCGAGCGGCAGGTCAGCCATGCCGCGGTTCTTCGACTCGAGCCGCGCGAGCTGCTCGAACTCGTGGGTGCCCATGACGACGGACGGAATCCCCTTCTGCTCCAGCACGATGGCGCCGTGGATACTCCACGACGTGCACGACCCTCAGTCGGCGCTGCCGACCAGGGCGACGTCGCACGTCGTGAGCGCCTCCAGGATCGTGGGCGACGGC